>CAISDL010000066.1 GCA_903884065.1 uncultured Actinomycetes bacterium
CACGAACAGCAGGGCGACGGCGAGCAGCACCTCGGGAAGGACGAAGGACACCAGCATGAGCAGGTTCGCCCCGGCCGGCAGCCGGCCCCGCCACCGGTCGATCCCGATCGCGAACATCACTCCGAGTGGAACCGTGATCAGTGTGGTGATCACCCCCAGTTTCAGGGTTTGCAGCAGGGCGGTGTGCAGTGCGGCGTCGTGCCATACCGACTTCACCGGGTCACCCCAGTACCAGCGCGTCGAGAAGCCCTGCCACACCGTCCGCGACCGCCCGTCGTTGAACGAGAAGATGACGGCGATCAGAACCGGGATCAGAGACCACGCCAGGTAGGCCAGCGTGACCCCCACCAGGACCCGCGGCGGTCGCCACGGGTCGTTCCACCACGTCACCGGGCTTCTCATGACACCGGGCCTCTCATGACGACAGGTCTCCGCGGGCGGTGGCGCGGACGTAGTAGAACATCGGCAGCACCGCGACCAGCAGGACCAGCATCACCAATGCGCCGGCCTGGCCCGTCTGCCCCGGCGACTGCACGCTGTCGTTGATCAGATTGCCGGCCATCGAGGTCTTCGGCGAGGCCGACAACATGTCGGAGGTGAAGTAGTCGCCGAGCATGGGCAGGCAGGTCAGCAACACCGCGGCGATGATCGTGGGCCGGCACATCGGGAGGGTGACCCGCCAGAACGACGCGACCCGACTGGCGCCGAGATCGCGGGCCGCCTCCAGTGTGGATTGCGGGAGACGGTCCAGCCCGGCATAGAGCGGAAGGATCATGTACGCGACGTAGCCGTACACCAGGCCGAGCACCACCACCACCGGCTGACCGGTCAGCCAGTGCACGCGGACGTCGAACAGCCCGCCCAGGCTGAACAGCCGGTTGACCAGACCATCGTCCTGCAGGAGGTTGACCCAGGCCAGCATCCGCATCATGTAGCTGATCCAGAACGGCGCGATCAGCAGGGCAAGCAGCAGGCCCTTCCACCTGCCGGACAACCGGGCGGTGTAGTAGGCGACCGGGAAGGCGATCAGCACGCACAGCAGCCCCGCGGTCACGACATAAATCCCGGTGCGCAGCAATGCCGGACCGAACACGCCGTCGGCGCCGAATATCCGCGTCAACACATAGTTGAACTGAGCAGGGTTCCACTGCAACGGATTCCACACCGGGACCGCGGTGCGGAATATCGGGTCGGTCCGGCCGAAGACGATCGCGAGCACCACATAAAGCGGACCGATGAAGAACAGCAGCAGCCAGATGATTCCCGGTGCGGCCAAGGCGGGCCCGAGCGTGTTTGCCCGCGACCGTCCCGACTGCGGCCTGGCCCGCGCCGCGACTTCGCTCACCGTCACCGGGGTCAGGATCCTCCAGCCTTGAAGGCGCGCCAGACGTTGTGCCAGGCCGCATCATTGGCGGGGTCGAGTTCGAGTATCCGGTACCCGACGTCGAAGTACTCGGGCCGGACGATCGCGGACTTGAGGTTCTCCGGGATGAAGCCGTCGGCGACCAGGGAGTCCGGAACCATCGACACCTGCGGCGGTTGGTAGCCGATCTGTTTGAAGTTCTGCTTGGCCGACTCGGTCTCCAGCATGTGATTGATGAACAGGTGTCCCAGAACGGGGTTCTTGCCACTACGTAGCAGCACCATCAGATCGTTGTCGACCAAACCCTTGCCGTCTGCCGGGAACCAATACCGCAGCACATCGGCTTTGACGCCCTCGGGCAGATAGTTCTGGGCGTTGATGATGTCGCCCGCCCACATCTGCGACAGCCCGACCTGTCCCGACGGCACATCGGTGTACATGCTGACCGTCACCTTCGGCGACGTCGCGGCCACCAGTGCGGTCAACTGCTCACCGACCTGCTTGAGGTGGTCGGCGGACGAGGTGTTGACGTCGGTGATGCCGAGTTTGAGCAGCACCATCGACATGGCGGTATGCCAGTCGTCGATGACGGCGGTCTTGTTCTTGTACGCCGGATCCCACAGCGCCTCATAGGGATTCTTCAACGCACCGATATCCGCGGGCACCACGGTGTTGTTCCAGCCGATCCCGGTGGTATAGACGCTGTAGGGCGTTGTGTATCGCCACTCCTGGTCGTACCAGGGGTTGGTGAACACCGGCCAGACATTCTTGATGTTGGGGATGTAGCTGTGGTTCAACGGCCGCAGCATCGATCCGTTCACCAGCTTCCCGATCTGGTCGTAGCTGGGGAAGAAGACGTCGTAATCGACACTGCCGGCGCGGATCTTGGTGATCGCCTCGTCGGTGTCGTTGAACGTCGACACCGCAACCTCTGCGCCGTACTTCTCCTGGAACGACTTGATCGCATCCGGTGAGACGTAGTCGGCGTAGCTGTACAACTGCAGGGTCGCACCCTTCTCCGGTGCGAGACCATCGGCGATCGCCGCGTTGTCCTTGGGTATGTCCCAGCTGACAGGTTTGTCCGGCGACGCGATTTTCATACTCGGGGCTGACGACGACGTCTGATCGGACTTGGCGCAGGCGTCCAGCAACACCATCATCGCCGGCGTTCCGGCAGCCAGGAGTGCGGCGCGTTGCAGGAACTGCCGGCGGCTCGGACCGGGTCGGTTGGGAACGCGCATACAGGCCTCCGGAGTCGCGAGGTGATCGTTGTCAGGGACTTTCGCACACTTCTGTCGTCCATGCCCGCGTTGCGGCCATGTTCCGCTGTGTTCTTGTGGCGTCGGCGCCCCTGGCTTAGACTGAACGCTCAGTCAGGAATTGACCCGACCGCCCCTCCCGGGGTGGACAGGGGCAATCGAGTGGAGGTTCGCGTGGCATCGCCGGCTATCGAAAGACCGGCACAGGACGCCCTTGACGTCCTGATCGCCGAAGAGGAGCGGGTGTTCATGCGCCGCCAGCCGCGCAGCACCGACATGATCGCGGAGGCAAAGGAGTGTCTCGCCGGCGGGGCAACCTCGAACTGGCAGATCGCCCAGCCACAGGCGGTGTGGATGAGCCACGGCGCCGGATCGAAGATCTATGACGTCGACGGCATGGAGTACGTCGACATGCACGGCGGCTACGGCGCATCCATTGCCGGCCACGCACATCCGGCGATCGTCGCCGCGGTCAGTGAACGGGTCCGCCGCGGAACACATTTTGCGCAGCCCACCGAGGATGCCGTCTGGAACGCCCGCGAACTGGCCCGTCGTTTCGGCCTGCCGCTGTGGCGGTTCGCCAATTCCGGGACCGAAGCCACCATGGATGCCGTCCACCTTGCCCGGTCGGTCACCGGGCGCGATCTGATCATCAAGGTCGAGGGTTGTTACCACGGCCACCATGACTCGGTCCAGGTGTCGGTGCTCCCCGAAGCCGACGAGGTGGGCCCCCGCGACCACCCGTTCGGCGTGCCAGGAAACAGCGGAATCCCTTCCGCAATAAGGGATCTGGTCGTCGTCGTGCCGTTCAACGATCCGGAGGCGGTGGCCCGGGCGCTGGCCGAGCATCCGGATCAGATCGCCGGGATGATCATCGAACCGGTGATGATGAACGCCGGCATCATCCCGCCCGACGACGGCTATCTGGCGGCGATCCGCGATCTGCTGCATGCCGCCGGGGCGCTTCTCATCTTCGATGAGGTGAAGACCGGTTTCACCACCGGGCCGGCCGGAGTCACCGGTCTGTCGGGCGTGGTGCCCGACATGGTCTGCCTGGCCAAGGCGCTGGGCGGCGGCATCTCGGTGGCCGCGATCGGCGGCACCACCACGGTGATGTCCGCCATCGCCGACGGCCGCTACGAGCAGGTGGGAACCTTCAATGGCAACCCACTGGCGATGGCAGCCACCCGGGCCAATCTGTCCGAGGTGCTCACGCCCGCGGGCTACGCGCACCTGGATCGGCTCGCCGCTCGGCTCCGTTCACACCTGGAGGCGACGATCGCGGGGAATGGTCACGATTGGCGGGTGGTCAGCGTCGGCGCCAAGGGCTGCGTCACGTTCCGATCCGAGCCGGTCCGAGAGTTCCGCGACTTCCTGCAGATCGACTCGGATCTGGGCCAGTTGCATTGGCTCATGCAGCACAATGGCGGAGTTTTCCTGCCGCCTTGGGGCAAGATCGAGCAATGGTTACTGTCCGTCCAGCACGACGAAGCCGATGTGGATCGCTTCGCCGCGAACTTCGCGCGGCTGGCCGAAGCGGTAGCCGCCTGATCGCTCTGGAGCCATTGGCCGGGCGGGGGGGCCGATGAGCGGCGGCGCGATCCGGCTCGTGGCGTTGGCCAAGGCTTTCGAGGGCGTTCCGGCGGTCACCGGCATCGACCTGGACATCCCGGCCGGGCAGTTCTACTCGCTGTTGGGCGCATCGGGATGCGGCAAGACGACCACGTTGAGGATGATCGCCGGATTCGAGAAGCCGGACTCGGGGCGAATCGAACTCGACGGTCGCGATGTCGCGAACGACCCGCCGCACAAGCGACCCGTCAATACCGTGTTCCAGTCCTACGCGCTCTTCCCGTTCATGACCGTCTGGGACAACGTCGCCTTCGGACTGCGCTACCAGAACGTCCCGAAGGCCGAACTGAAGGACCGGGTCGGCGCGGCCCTCGACCTGGTCCAGATGAAGGGGTTCGCCAAGCGAAAGCCCGCCCAGCTCTCCGGTGGGCAGCAGCAGCGGGTCGCGTTGGCGCGGGCACTGGTCCTGCGGCCGCGGGTGCTGCTTCTCGACGAGCCGCTCGGCGCGCTGGATGCGAAGCTGCGCAAGCAATTGCAGCTTGAGCTGAGGGCGGTGCAGCGGGAGGTCGGAATCACCTTCGTCTACGTGACCCACGACCAGGAGGAAGCGCTGACGATGAGTGATCAGATCGCGGTGCTCGCCGAGGGCCGTGTCGAGCAGGTGGGACCGCCCGAAGAGATCTATGCCGCTCCGGCAACGACGTACGTCGCCGGATTCCTGGGAGCGGCCAACATTTTCGATGCGGACGTGCTCGAGAGCGCGGGCGGCAGTGCGGTGTGCGCGGCGATGTCGGTGCGACTGGGCGCCGCGGTCGACGACGACTACGCACCGGGTCCGGCCGCAATCGTGATCCGACCCGAACGCATCACGCTGCAGCAGCCCGGGGAGCCGGTTCCCCACGGCTACAACGTCATCGGCGGGACGGTGTCGGAGATCGTCTATCTCGGCGCCTCGACCCAGGTCCATGTCGACGTCGGCGAACCCGCACCCTTGGTGGTCGACGTTCCCAACCAGTCGGGCCCACAGTCGGTCGGCTATCGGCCCGGCGCAGCAGTCAACTGCCTGTGCGCGCCCGATGCGGTGCGGGTGCTGCACCGCAGCCCCGCCTCGCCGGCGGCGCAACCCGCCGGCGAAGCCGGCTGAGAATCTCAGCGTGCCTTCCGGCTCCCGGTCACCGGCCGGGGCCGGCTGCGCCGGTTATCGGGCGGCAGGTTGAGCTCGCGCTCGGCGAATCGCATCGCGATGTCGTAGGCCACCTTGGCGTCCACCTCGGGATCCTCCAACGCGACCTGGATGGACAGCCCGTCGAGCAGAGCCGAGAACTCAAGCGCGAACATCGACGGATCGACCTTGGCCTCCAGCTTGCCCGACTCAACGGCGTCGATGATCATCCGGCGCCAGCGGGCGTCGCGTTCGACCCGGCCGGCCCGCACCTCGTCATGACGGAAGGCCTGCACCCACACGTCGAACCACAGTCCCCACGCGCCCGGTATCTCGTCATCGCCGGCCGGAACACAAGTCCACTGGATCAGCAGTGAAATCCGTTCCCGCAGTGAGGAAACATCGGCCAGCATCCGCTCGGCCGCCTCGTAGAACGATTCCTCGGAGAAGCGCAGTGCGTCGACCAGCAGCCGATCCCGCGTGCCGAAGTAGTAGATGACCAGGGCTGAGCTCACTCCCGCACGCTTAGCGACGTCGGAGATGCGGGTCTCGGAAAACCCACGCTCGCAAATGAGCTCGGCGGCAGCGCGCAACATCTCGACGCGCCGCGCCTCGTTATTCTCGGTCGCGGGTGCGGGTTCGGCCATGTCCGCCTTTCTCCCCATTCGGCTTCATCACTTGTTGAAAGGGTAACACTTGGTTAGATTGAACAGTCAGTCAGGAATTGTGCTGTGCCAACGGAAGTGGGGCGCTGATGTCCAACACCTATGACGCCATCGTCATCGGCGGAGGGCACAACGGGTTGGTCTCGGCCGCCTATCTCGCTCGCTCGGGGGCCCGCACTCTGGTGCTGGAATCACGGAGTTCACTCGGTGGCGCGGCGACCACCGAGTCGCCATGGGAGGACGCACCGCATCTGCGCGTCACCCGACTGTCGTATGTGATGAGTCTGATGCCGCCCACGATCGTCCGAGACCTGGGCTTGGATCGGCACGGTTACAAGGTTCACCCGATGGGCCCGTATTACCAGGCCTTCCCGGAGGGCGGATCGCTGACGATCTACGAGGACCCGGCCCGCACGCATGAGGAACTGGCCAAGTGGTCGAAGAAGGATGCCGACGCCTACCCCAAGTGGAACGCCTGGCTCGAAGGGCTCGGTGAATTTCTCGGGCCGCTCCTGACCCAGGTGCCACCCAAGATCGGCTCCCGGCGGCCGTCGGATCTGGCCGAACTGGCCAAGCTCGCGTGGAGCAAGCGGGACATCACGGTCCGCAGCACCGCTGACGTGACCCGGCTGTTCACCATGAGTGTCGCCGACCTCCTTGACGACTGGTTCGAGTCTCCTCAGATCAAGGGCTCACTCGCGGTCAACGGCGTGATCGGCACCTGGGCCGGACCCTACGAACCCGGAACCGCCTACGTCATGGCGCACCACTCCATCGGTGACGTCGGAGACGGCCAGATGGGCAGTTGGGGCTACCCGGAGGGCGGTATGGGCGCGGTGTCTGACGCCATCGCCCGCGCGGCGCGCAGCTTCGGCGCTGAGATCCGCACCAACGCACGAGTGTCACGAGTGTTGGTGCGCAACAGCCGTGTTCAGGGTGCCGTGCTCGACAACGGCGACGAGATCCGTGCACCGCTGGTGGTGACCACGCTGCATCCCCGCACCGCGTTCCTGGATCAGATTCCGCGCCAGGAACTTCCCGACGACTTCGTCACTGATATCGAGCACTGGAAGACCCGCAGTGGGGTGGTCAAGATCAACCTGGCACTGGGGGAGTTGCCCAATTTCACCGCCAACCCGAGCCGCGGTCAGGCCGAGCATCACACCGGCTCCGTCGAGATGGCACCGACCATGGAGTTCATCGAGGCGGCTTTCCTGGATGCCCGCAACGGCCGTCCGGCGCTGGCGCCGTTCAGCGACAGCGTCATCCCCACCACCCTGGACAAGACGCTCAATCCGGACGGCACGCACATCATGTCGCTGTTCACCCAGTGGGTCCCGTCCGAGTGGGCGAGCGAACCGCACACCGAGGAACTCGAGGCCTACACCGACCGACTGATCGACCTCTACGACGAGGTGGCTCCGGGCTTCAAGGGCTCGATCCTGCATCGCGACATCGTCGGACCGCACGAGATGGAAGTGGAGTACGGACTCATCGGCGGCAACATCTTCCACGGCGAGCTCTCCCTGGAGCAGTTGTTCCACATGCGGCCGGCACCCGGATTCGCCGATTACCGGACGCCGATCGCCGGGCTGTACAACGGAAGTTCGGCCACCCACGCCGGCGGCGGCGTCTGCGGGATCCCCGGCTGGCAGGCCGCCCGGGCCGCGCTGGCCGACAAGAAGCGCGGTAGCCGTAGGGGGCTCGCAGCGCTGGGTCGACGCTCCTGACTCCCGTCCTGCCCGGGCACACGTCCGGTGACAGACTGCGTAGCGCCGCGGTGGAAGCGATGCTCGGCGCCCGATCGGTGGCGATCGTCGGAGCCAGCGCCCGGCCGGACAGCTTCGGCTCCAGGATGGTCGTCGAAGCGCAACGAAGTTCTGCGCGAATGCATCTGGTGAACCCTCGATACGACAGCATCGATGGCATTCCCTGCGCGCCGTCCCTGGCCGCACTTGATGAGCCGGTGGATCTGGTGCTGCTGGGGGTACCCGATGCGGCGCTGCTCGGCGAACTTCAGGCCGCGGCTGCCGCCGGAGCCAGGGGCGCGGTGGTGTTCGGCTCCGCGCACGCCCCCGGGCTTCGTGCGGAACTCGCATCCCATGCAGCAGCGGCGGGCATGGCGCTCTGCGGGGCCGGATGCATGGGTTTCGTCAACAACGCCACCGGACTGCGGGCGCTGGGATACCTGGAGCCCGATCCCCTTGCGACCGGGGGGGTTTCACTCATCACCCACTCGGGGTCGGCGTTCTCAACCCTGCTGCGGGCGGACCGCGGTTTCGGCTTCCGGCTGGCGGTCTCCTCCGGCCAGGAATTGGTCACCGACACCGCCGACTACGTCGACTACGCGCTCGATGATCCCCACACGACACTGATCGCGCTGCTGCTCGAGACACCCCGAGCCGCCCGCCGGCTGCGCGCCGCTCTGCGCCGCGCAGCCGAGCAGGACGTCCCGGTGGTGATCCTGTCGGTCGGGCATTCCCCGCGCGGCCGCGCAATGGTGGCCGCCCACTCCGGAGCGCTGGCCGGCGACGACGTCGGTTGGCAGGCGTTCTGCGCGCAGACCGGCGCCGTCCGGGTGCGTGACATGTCCGAGTTATGCGACACGATAGAGCTTTTCGAGGCGGGACGGCGTCGCCGCCCGGGTTCGCGCGGGATCGCTACCGTGCACGATTCAGGAGCCGAACGGGCATTGTGCGCCGATCTGGCACATGATCTGGGCGTCGAGTTCGCCGAATTGGGCGACGCCGCACTGGGCGCGATCGGAGATCTGCTCGACGAAGGATTGGTCGCCACCAATCCGTTGGACCTATGGGGCACCGGGGCCGACACCCGGGAGTTGTTCACCAACTGCTTGGGCATCTGCGCGGCGGATCCCGCCGTTGCGGTGACCGCACTGGCCGTCGACCTGGTCCGCGAGTTCGATGGCGACACCGCCTTTCCCGATGCGATGATCGACGTGGCGGCCCGCACCGACGCGCCTGTCGCGGTGTTGGCCTCGGTGGAGTCCGCGGTGGATCCGGTTGCGGCCACTCGGCTCCGCGCCAACGGCATACCGGTGCTGGAGAATGCCCGCAGTGGGATTGCCGCACTGGGTCATCTGGCCGATTGGCCGCTGCCCGCCGGCACCGCGGCCACGACCATCGACGTCGACCGGCAGCGACGCTGGTCAACGCGGCTGGCCGCCCCCGACTGGAAAGCCTACGAGGCGTTCGCGCTACTAGCCGACTACGGCATCGCCGTCCCGGCTTCCGGCGCCGCCGACGACCTCGACGAGGTGCTCGCGGTGGCGCGCGCCATCGGCTATCCGGTGGCGCTGAAAACCTCAGCCGCAGATCACAAGAGCGATGTGGGTGGCGTGGTCCTCGGCATTCCCGACGCATCGGCGTTGACTGCCGCCTATCGGGCGATGGCGCAGCGACTCGGTCCGGCCGTGAGCGTGCACGCCATGGCCGAACCCGGAGTCGAGGTCTCGGTCGGCGTCGTCCGGGACGGCAACTTCGGCCCGCTCGTCGTGGTCGCCGCCGGCGGGACCATGGTCGAGTTGCTCGCCGACCGCGCCGTCGCATGCCCCCCGGTCACCCCGACCGGTGCGCTCGACATGCTGCGTTCGCTGCGAATCGCCAAACTGCTGGCCGGCTGGCGGGGCGCGCCGCCGGTTGCCGTCGACGCACTCGCGGCCGTCGTCGCCGGATTCTCCCAACTGGCAACCGAAATCGGCGACACCTTGGACGCCGTGGAGGCCAATCCGGTCATCGCCTCGGCGGCCGGCGCGATGGCCGTGGATGCGCTGGTGCTCCCGCGAGGTCAGAAGATCGAATAGACCTTCCGGACGGTCTCGTGGATGTCCCAGGTGCCCGACCATCCCAGCGGAAACACCGCCACGTCGCCGACGCCGATCTCCTTGGACTCCCCGCCGTCCGGCGTCACCGTCATCCGGCCGGCTACCAAGTAGATGACCTCGTTGGTGTCGAGCACCCAGTGTGACGGCCCCGGCGCGCACTGCCAGATGCCGGCCGATGCGGTCCCGTCGGCCCAGAGTTCGACACCGTGCGTCGACATGGGTGCTCCGGTGGCCTCCGCCAGTGGGCCCCAGTCCTCGAGTTCGGCGTTGACCGCGTCGGCGAGTACGGGGGTGTCTACAGCTTCGCTCATTGAATGATCCCTGCTTTCTATTGTTGAGCAACACTTTCCGGAAACGGCAGTGCTATGGGGTCGGGCGCGAGACGACTGTTGCCGGACGCGTCGAACCGGTCAAGACCGAGGTCGGTCACGTCCAGCCACGAGCACTCGTTCTTCCACACCAGATCGGCCGCCGCCTCGGCGACCGCCGGTCCCCACATCATGCCGTGGCCGGCCGCGCTGGCCACCACGGTGCCGGACACCGGTCCGTCATCGGTGATCAGCGGCCCCAGGATCGGGGTGTGGTCGCTGGTGTAGTCGATGGTGGCCGCCCACGTTCGCCGCAGGCCCAGCCCGGCCACCGCGGGCAGCAGTGTCTCGAAGCGCGCGCGGGCCTGCTCGTAGTACACCCTGTCGAAACATTCTGCCCTGCCGGGCTTTTCGTCGGGGTTGCTCATACCCCACAGCAGGCCACCCGCTTCGGCCGGCCGCCAATAGATTCCGGAGGCGAGGTCGAACACCATCGGCAGCGCGTAGACGTCGACGGACGGCACGCGTTCGGTGACCACGACCTGGTGCCGGGCGCCGCCGGCGGGTATCCGGCCACCGGCCAGAACTCCGACCTCGGTGAGGCTGGGGCCCCCGGTGAGCACGACGTGGTCGGTGTCGATGGTTCCGGCCGAGGTGGCCACCCCCACCACCCGCCCGCCCGCGGTGCGCAGTCCGGTGAACGCGCATCTCTCGCGGACCTGCACGCGGTGGGCGGTCAGCGCTGCGGTGTAGGCCAGGACGTTGCGGGGCGCATCGATATAGCCATCGCCTGGCGCGTAGGAGGCGCCCAGGGTGACGCCGGGGGCAAGCCCGGTGCCGCGGTCGTCGACATCCGCACTCGACCACCACTCGACGTCCAGTCCCACCCGCCTCTGTAATGCGATCCGCTCATGCGCCGCCGTCACCTCTGCTTCGGTGAAGCACGGCATCAGATACCCCTGGGCGACGAAGCCGCAGTCCAGCGGGAAGCGCTCTGCGGTGGATCGGTAGAAGTCCTGAGTCCGAAGACCAAGTCGGACGGCGGTTTCGGTGCCGCCCTGGGCTCGCACCATCCCGGCGGCGCGGCTGCTGGCGCCCTCCCCGAGGGTTGTCGACTCCAGCAGAACCACGCGGCCGACGCCGCGTTCGGCCAACTGCACCGCCGTCCAGGCCCCTACTGTTCCCCCGCCGACCACCACCACGTCGGCGGTATCGGAACTGGTCATAGATCCAGACCGTGACATAGACTGAACGCTCAGTCAAGCATTCAGGGTGAGCGGAGACGGACAAGCGTATGTACGGGTTGACAGCCGAGGACATGAGGATCCGGGAGACCGCCCGGGCGTTCGTCGACACCCTGATCCCCTACGAGGTCGAGGCTGAGCTGGCCGGCGGTCAATTGTCCCGGGAGCTGACTGCCGAGCATCACGCCCGCGCCATAGAACTTGGTCTGTATGCGACCAACATGCCGACCTCCGTCGGGGGGCCGGGATTCACTGCGCTGCAACAGGTTCTGGTGCAGGAGCAGGTCGGCAGGGCGACCAATGCGCTGGCCTGGGTGATGCACACCCCGCCCCAGTGGTGGGTCGGGGTGGCCACCGATTACCATCGGGAGCGCTGGCTGCTGCCGTCGGTGCGCGGCGAGAAGCATGAGGCCTACGCCATCACCGAGGAGTTCGCCGGCTCGGATGTTTCAGCGCTGGAGACCACCGCCCATCGCGACGGCGACGACTATGTCATCAATGGAGTGAAGTGGCACGTCACGTCGTTCAATCTCTCCGACTACGTTTTCGTGCAGGCCCGTCTGGTCGGTGGACCACACGAGGGCGACCACGTCCTTCTGGTGGTGGACCTGCCCTCGCCCGGTGTGGAGGTGGTTCGCACCCCGCACTACTCGCACAACATTCCCGATGAGCACCCGATCGTGTCCTTCACCGATGTGCGGGTGCCGGTGTCGCATCTTGTCGGCGCCGAAGGCGAAGGTATGACGTTCACCCAGGACTGGTTCCGGTTCGAGCGGATCATGGTCTCCTCCCGTTGCGTGGGCGCCGCCCAGAGACTGGTCGACGAGGCGACCGCGTTCGCGCGGCAGCGCATCGTCGACGGCAAACCGCTGGGCGAGCACCAACTCGTCGCGGGAATGCTGGCTGACAGCGCCACCGAACTGTTCGCCGCCCGCAGTCTGCTCTACGAGGTGGCCCGCGGGATCGACGCCGGCCTGGACCGCAAGTCGCTGCACGGTCAGGCGTCGATGGCCAAGCTGTACTGCTCGGAGATGGCCGGCCGGGTCGCCGACCGTGCGGTGCAGATCTTCGGCGGCCGAGGCTACATGCGCGAGAACGTGGCCGAGCGGATGTTCAGGGAGCTACGGGTGGAACGGATCTGGGAG
>CAISDL010000067.1 GCA_903884065.1 uncultured Actinomycetes bacterium
CCCGGCGGGTTGGCGCGTTGTTCGAGCGCCGCACTCTCCACCGCGCGGACCAGATCCAGCACCCGCCGGTTCTCCAGCCACACCTGGTCGTCGAGGAAGCGGCGCAGTTGCTCGGAGATCTGCCGCACCGTGCGTTGCGCCCGGTCGGCGGCCTCGGACCAGTCGTTGTGGATGCCGCGGATCCGCCGGTCGGCTTCGATCGTGTCGAGGGCGGAGACCTTGGCGAGCAGGTCGGCGAGTTCGGCCTGGCGAGTCTCGGAGAGCAGGAAATCGTAGAACGATTGGAAGCTGCGGCCCTGATCGGAGCCGGCGATCTGCGAGCGGCTGCCGACCAGGTCGGCGAGCAGCTCGCCCTTCGATCCGTCCCAGGCGGCGATCTTCTCCCGGGCGGCGCGGTCCAGTCGGCGGAAATTTTCTTCGACCTCGCGGAAGTCCGAGAGCAGTTCGCGCGCCGTGGCCGACAGTTGTTGGTAGCGGTCGCGGACCGCGGTGGCGTCGAGCACCGTGACGGTGCCGGACTCGACGGCGGCGATCTCGGCGTCGATCTCGTCGCGGCGCCGCCGCAGCTCGGCCAGCCGGACTTCGGGTTGCGCTTCGGTGCCGTGCACGATCTGGCGCAACAGTTCGACCACGGTGTGCAGCCTGGACTCGGTTCCCACGAAGGCCCGGCCCTGCAGGGTCACCACCCAGGAATAGGCCTTCTCGAATGCGGCGGTGACCTCGTAGTGGACTTCGTCGTCGCCGGGTGGATAGAACCGTCTCAAGTAGGCGGCCTCGGTGGTCGCCCAGTCCTCCAAGTAGGCGCGCGGCTCCTTGGGGAATCTCGGCTCGCCGCCGTCGGTGGGGATCTCGGCGTTCAAGGCGTGCAACTGGTCGTCCAAGGCGGCCGCGAGCTCGCTGGCCGGGCACGCGCCTCGGTTGCCCTCGACGAAGAACACGCCCAGGAAGGACAGGATCAGCACCGAGTTGCCGGCGCGCAGCAGCCGCCAGGCGGGGTGCCGGTCGCGCAGCGCGGCGATCGTCGCGTAGTCCATCAGGAGAGCGTAGGAAATGCCGCTGACAAAGATCCGGATTGCTGCAACCCGGGAGTGTGATCATGGGGCCCGATCGAGACAATCTGGATCGCCCCGTCATCGCACCGCATCCAGATCGAGGTCGACCACCCCGACGTTCATCTGACGTTCGCAGCCAGGCTCTTCGGTCCGCAGATTCGAGCCCTGCAACTGGTGTGGACAGACGACCGCAGCAAGTGGCCGTGGGACCGCGGCTGGGCCGACGGGCGGCGCCGGCAACCGGTGCTCGGCCGGCGCTGCCAACTACCGACATGACGCAGGCTGGAAGCGCATCGCACGCCGCGGTGGCATCCGAAGTCTGTATCACCGGTGATACACTTTGGTTGATGAAGAGCGTGAGCGTGCGGGACCTTCGCAACAGCGGCGGCGACGTGCTGTACCGGGTGGAGCACGGAGAGACCGTTGTCGTCACCAGGGACGGACGGCCGGTCGCAGAGCTACGACCACTGCCAAGGCTCAGCGCCGGCCCCGCCGAACTGATCGCCCGCCGCCGGCATCTGCCCGCAGTTGATCCCGCGGCGTTACGGGCCGACCTCGACGCATTCATCGAACCGGGGTTGTGATGACCCTTGGCATGCTCGACACCTCGACGGTCATACTGCTCGGCCGCATCACCGACCCCGCCACGCTCCCCGACCAGTCAGTGATCAGTGCGATCACCTTGGCGGAGTTGTCCGTCGGGCCCCAGATCGCCGTCGACCCGGCTGAGGGCGCCGCGCGCCAGGCGCATCTGCAGCAGGCCGAGAGTGACTTCGACACGATCCCCTTCGACGCCGCGGCCGCCCGTGCTTTCGGCACAGTAGCGGCAGCACTGAGGTCCGCCGGCCGAAAGCGCGCCGCCCGCGCCTATGACGCTCTGATAGCCGCGACCGCCATCGCCAACGGTCTCCCGCTATACACCTGCAATCCCGAGGACTTCGACGGCATTCCCACACTGGACCTGCGCCCGGTACCGCATCCCGACCGATAGCCGCGATGCAACCCGGCGACGTGGCATGGGCGCCTCGCGGTCCGTTCGCTGCGGTGTGCGGCACCCGAGCGGAACGCCGCTGGCGCACAGACCAATCCGTGGGACAGCGACGCGGTGTGCCTGCAGTCCGCGTGGTCGGAACTGGTGAGCGAGGGCTGGCTGACCAATCAGACCCGCATGTGGCTGACGTCGCACTGGAACGTGCGGGAGGGCCTGGGCTGGCGGGACGGCGAGGACCTCATGTACCGACACCTGCTGGACGGCTCACGGGCCGCGAACCGCCTGGGTTGGCAGTGGACCGTCGGAGCGCTCACCGGCAAGGCCTACGGTTTCTCTCGCTGGCAGGTCGAGAAGCGTGCACCGGGCCTGTGCGCCACCTGCCCGCTGGAACGCCGCGGCCGGGCGACCCGCTTCTTGCCGTGTGGGCCCACCGCTCCCGCTTGGCCGCACCAAGAAGCTGTGGCGGGACGCGGCGGTGAAGGCCGGCAAGATGCGTGTGCTTGCGGAGTGGTCTTAGCCTCGATCCACTGATGGGATGTGGTGTGTCCGGGTGTCGCGATAGCGAAAGTGCCTCCTGAGCTGGGATGATTGATGTTCTTCACGCATTAATCGGTCCAGTCCCGAAAGGCACTTTCGGTGCAAGTTTCGCATGGTTTC
>CAISDL010000068.1 GCA_903884065.1 uncultured Actinomycetes bacterium
GCGATGCGGCTGTGGCCGACGGTGGGACTGCTGGTCAAGGTGGCCCATCGCGATGTCGAATTCCCCAGCGGCGCTGTTCTTCCCGAGGGCACCCAGGCGCTGATCTACAACGTGTTCAACCACCGCAACCGCGCCCGCATCTCCTATGCCGACAAGTTCTCCCCCGGGGAGTGGGTCAGTGGCAGCGCGGGACAGGACTGGTCGTTCAACTTCTTCAGTCACGGACCGCAGAATTGTCCGGGCGCGGGAATTTCGATCTTCCTCGGCCAGGCGGTGATGGCGAACCTCCTCAACGCCGGCCCGCTGTCGGTCAGCGGGGTCCGGTTGGACCCGAGTAAGCCGTTGCCGCACGGCGTCGACCTGTACGGGCTCACCGTGCACGCCGGCTCGTCGATGTGACTTGCGAGAAACCACACCGCAGACGCGCCTGGGGGGTTATCAAAAAGGCATGACCACCACTACTGGCGAGCACCTCCAGCGGGCTCTCGACGGACGCTGGCGTGATACCAAGACCATGATCCGGGAGAAGCTCGCGCTGGAGATCTTCCGGCCGCACTTCACCCCGACCAAGGATGTCGCGCGGGCGCGGGTGAATGCCCAGCTGAAGATCATCGCGGCGGCCGGACAGGCCGAGGACGGCTTCCAGAAGGAGCGCGGCGGAACCGGCGACGCCGGTGCGGCGGTCACGAAGATCGAGATGCTGGCCATGTCGGATCTGTCGCTGATGGTCAAGGCCGGGGTGCTGTGGGGGCTGTTCGGCGGGGCGGTGGAGAACCTCGGCACCGAACGTCACCACGAGGCCTACGTCCGCCCGCTGATCACCCTGGACCTGCTGGGGTGCTTCGCGATGACGGAGACCGGGCACGGCAGCGACGTCCAGAACCTCGAGACCACCGCGACCTACGACCCGGGCACCGAAGAGTTCGTCATCCACTCGCCGACCCCGACCTCCCGCAAGGACTATCTCGGCGGGGCGGCCGAAAGTGCCACGGTGGCAGCCGTTTTCGCGCAGCTGATCACCGGGGGCCACAACCACGGCGTGCACTGCATCATCGTGCCGATCCGGGACGGGGACGGCAACGACCTGCCCGGGGTGACCACGTCGGACTGCGACTACAAGGGCGGACTGCCCGGCGTCGACAACGGCCGCATCATGTTCAACCAGGTGCGCGTGCCCCGGGAGAACCTGCTGAACAAGTTCGCCGACGTCGCTCCCGACGGCACCTACAGCTCGCCGATCGAGAACGCCAACCGGCGCTTCTTCACCATGCTCGGAACGCTGGTCCGCGGTCGGGTCACCGTCGGCGGAAGCGCCGCGCAGGCCGCTCGGGTGGCACTCGACATCGCCGTGCGATATGCGTTGCAGCGCAGGCAGTTCAACGCCCCCGGTGAGGACCGTGAGGTGCCGATCATGGACTACCTGGTGCACCAGCGCCGGCTGTTTCCGTACGTCGCCCAGTCCTATGCATTGCAGTTCGCCCAGAATCAGCTCGTCTCGACGTTGCACGATCAGGAAACCGCCGCGGTCCGCGACATGGAGGCCCAACGCGAACTCGAGGCGCATGCGGCCGGGCTGAAGGTGGTCAGCACGTGGCACGCCAGTGCGGCGATCCAGGAAGCCCGCGAGGCCTGCGGTGGGGCGGGTTACCTGGCCGAGAACCGGCTGGTCGAACTGCGCGCCGACACCGACGTGTTCACCACCTTCGAGGGCGACAACCACGTGCTGCTGCAACTGGTGGCCAAGCACCTGCTCACCGAGTACAACGACGACATCAAGAGCATGAGCCCGTTCGAGTGGGTCCGGTTCGCCACCAACTTCGCCGGGGAGCGGGTGTCCAGGCGGACCGCGGCCGGACAGATCATGCAACGCATCCTCGACAACCGCGAGGACAACGACGTCGAGGGCAGCCTGTTCAACCGCGGCACCCAGGCCAAGATGTTCGAAGACCGCGAGGAGTATCTGCTGTCTTCGCTCGCGCGCCGCCTGCAGCGCAGGGCCAAGACGATGTCGGCCTTCGACGCGTTCAACTCGGTGCAGGACCACGTGATGCACACCGCCCGCGCCCATATCGACCGCACGGTGCTGGAGGCGTTCATCGCCGGCATCGATCAGTGTGAGGACGATGATGCCCGCCACGTCCTGGAGCTGCTCTGCGACCTGTACGCACTGACCGTGATCGAGGGCGACAAGGCCTTCTTCCTCGAACACCGACTGCTCTCCAGCGAGCGGGCCCGGGCGGTGACCAACGGGATCAACGAACGCTGCCGCAACCTGCGCCCGCACGCCGAGACCCTCGTCGACGCCTTCGGAATTCCCGAACAGCTTCGGGATGCGGAAATGTTGCACCCCGAACGCCTACCCAGCCCTGGATCGTGACGCCCCGGTGAACATCGCTGAAGAGACCATCGACTGGCTCTATCGGGAGCAACTCCAGATCGGCGAGCAGTGGTCCTATCTGCTCCCGACCGGCTTCACCTGGTGGGCCGACCACTACGCGCAGACCGTCGAATTCCTCGGCCAGGAAACCGGGCCCAACGGCGAAACCGGATACCGGGTGGGTGTGCGGACCGAGTTGCTGCGCGAGGTGGATCTGACCGAGGCCGCACTGGAGACGATCAACGGCCTTCCGATGCGGGCGGCCTCGATGGCCGGCCCGGTCTACGACGCGTCCGCGCGCATGCTGGATCTGTGGTCGATGGTGCGGGTGACCGACGACAACGGCGGCTGGATGCGCTACCTGCTGTCCGCCGCGGCGGTGACGCAGATCGCCGAGGCGCGCCTGCTGGCACCGGCACTCGCGGAGGCGATCGGCGCCGTGCCCGCCACCAGTGGACATCCCGAGAGCGGACCGCGCGATGTCCCCGGCGAGATGGCCTTCGCGGCAGCGACGTTCGCCCTCTCCGGTGATGAGCCGTGCGCGTGGCCGGAAGCCGAGTTCGTCGACGCCGTGAGCCGGTACATGAACCGGCCGCCGGAGGCTCTCGCCCGCGTCGAGGGGCACGGAGTGGCCGTCGAGTTCCCGTTCGGGGACGAGACCTCGCTGTGCCGGCTCGCCGGCGACCAGCCACATCCGTTGTACGGCAACGGGTTGCTGGTGCTGCAGAGTTTCCCGGTGCCCGCAGCGGAGCGACTGGGAGAGTCCGGGGGCATCGCGCTGGCACTGTCGCTCAATGCCGCCGACCTCACCCGCGAGGTGACCGGCTACGGCCTGGGTAGTTACTCCTACGATGACGGCGCCGTCCACTTCAGCGGATTCGTGCCCAATGCGCTGCACAAGCCCGGGTTGCTGCAGAATCTGTATGCGTCCTGCGCCGCCCGCGCCCACGCGATGGCGGCCCGGTTCACCGAGGGCAGATGGGACGGCGATGCGTACTCGCTCGATCCCGCAGTGCTGGCGCGCCGGGTCGAAGAACGGCGCGCAACCGCGCCGGTCATGGAACGCCCCCGGGGCTGTCCGATGATGCGCGCCAAGACAGGAGGCTGAACCGTGTCCAACCCCATCGCTCTGCAGGGGGCATCGGTCGTCGTCACCGGGGCGGCCCGGGGAATCGGCTACGCCACCGCCCGGGCTTTCCTGGCCGAGGGCGCGCGGGTGTTCATCGGAGACCTCGACGGTGATCTGGCCAAGACCGCCGCCGACGAACTCGGCTGCACCGGCGGCCCCGTCGACGTGCGGTCGCGGGAATCCCTCGCGGAGTTCCTGGCCGGGGTGCACCCTCCGCTGCAGGTCCTGGTCAACAACGCCGGCATCATGCCCGCGGGCCGGTTCGTCGATGAGTCCGACGCCGTCACCGACGCGATCGTGGACGTCAATCTCAACGGTGTGCTGCGGGCGACCAAACTGGTCCTGCCCGGCATGCTGGAACGCGGATCCGGCCACATCGTCAACGTGGCGTCCTACCTGGGCGAGCTGCCGGCCGCCGGACTGGCCACCTACTGCGCCACCAAGCACGCGGTGATCGGCTTCAGCGAGGCGCTGCGCGACGAAGTCGCCGGCACCGGAGTCACGGTGACCACCGTGCTGCCCTCGGCGGTGCGCACCGATCTGGTGTCGGGGGTCAAACTCGGTGGGATGTTGCCGACCGTCGACCCCGAGGACATCGCCCAGGCCATCGTCGCGACGTGCCGAACCCGGACCGCGATCGTGGCGGTCCCGGGATGGATGCGCAGCTACGAGGCCGTCGCCGCGCTGATCCCGGACAAGATGGTCGGGGCCATCCGCGGCAGGCTCACCCGGCAGCGCGTCCTGCGCACTCTGGACACCGGGGCCCGGGCGCGCTATGACGAACGGATCCGGCGCGACGCCGGCGCGGACGCCTGAGTCCGCCGGGACCTGACCGACGGGACCTGAGGCGACGATGCCGGAACGACTGGTTCAGCGCTACCTCGACGAGTTGGTGGCCGAGTTCTCCTGCGTCACCGACGGCGCCCTCGCCGACTACATCCCCGAACTCACCCGGGTTGACCCGACCGGGTTCGGGCTGACGGTGTCTGCGGCGGACGGCTTCTTGTACGAATCCGGCGATGCCCGAAGTGAATTCACCATCCAATCGATCTCCAAGCCGTTCACCTACGCGCTGGCCCTCGATCAGGCCGGGCAGGACGCGGTCGATGCCAAGATCGGCGTGGAACCCTCCGGGGACGCGTTCAACGAGATCAGCGTCGACGAGCACACCAAGACGCCGAAGAACCCGATGATCAACGCCGGCGCCATCGCGGCGGTCTCGCTGATTCCCGGCGCGAGCCCCGACGAGCGCTTCGACAAGCTTGCACAGTTCTACTCCGCGTGTGCGGGGCGGCCGCTGGAACTCGACGAGGACGTCTACCGCTCGGAGAAGGCGACCGGAAACCGCAACCGCGCGATCGCCTACATGCTGACCAGCTTCGGCGTGCTCGACGATCCCGACGATGTCCTCGACGTCTACTTCCGGCAGTGTTCCCTGAAGGTGACCAGCGTGGATCTCGCGCGGATGGCGGCCACCCTGGCCCGCGGCGGCGTCAACCCGCAGACCGGCCGGCGGGTCACCAGCGCGAAGGTGGTGCAGCGCACGCTGAGCGTGATGGTCACCTGCGGCATGTACAACGGCGCCGGCGACTGGGTGAGCGCGGTCGGGATGCCGGCGAAAAGCGGTGTAGGCGGCGGGATCACCGCGGTGCTGCCCGGCCAGTTGGGCATCGGGGTCTATTCGCCGCTGTTGGACGGCCGCGGGAACAGCGTCCGCGGCGTCCAGGTGTGCCGGGCGCTGTCACAGCGGCTGGGACTGCACTTCCTCTCGGTGGGCCGGGAGTCCCGCGCCACCATCCGGGCCGCCTACGAGGCCTGCGAGGGGGTACGGGTCTACGAGATGCACGGCGATCTGATGTTCGCCGGCGCCGAGAAGGTCCTGCGCACCGTCGATCGTGACAGCGATGAATTCTCGGTGGCGATCCTCGACGTCACCCGCGTCGACACGATCAACGATCCGGCGCGACTTCTGCTCGCCGGCCTGAGCGGCGCGCTGAGCGGCGCGGGTAAGCGCGGCTTTGTGGTGGACCCGGACGCCGCCGTCATCCGCCCGGGCCGCGGATTCGACGACGTCGTGTTCAGCACCACCGAGGATGCCGTTGCGGCGGCCCGTCAGTGGCAACAGCAGGTCGATCCGGCGGGTTAGCGGCCGCCGATCAGACTGGCGATCGGCACGCGCTCGTCGTACCCGCGTAGCCGCACCGGCTTGCCGAGCCGCCAGAACCGTTGTTCGCGTTCGGATGCGGCCGTGACGGTGGCCGCCGACGCCAGCGCCCGGCTCGGCTCGCCGCGGGCCAGTTCGGCCAGCCGGGCCGCCTCGTTGACCGGCTCGCCGATCACCGTGTACTCGAAACGCTCCTTGGCGCCGACGTTCCCGGCCACCACCTCACCGGAAGCCAGGCCGATCCGGGCCGGGCACTCGGGGACCTCGTTACGCAGCCGGCGGGCGATCGTGCGGGCGGCGCCCAACGCCTGATCCTCGGGGCAGTCCAGCGTCACGGGTGCGCCGAAGATCGCCAGGGCCGCGTCACCCTCGAACTTGTTCACCAGGCCGTCGTGGTTGTCCACCTCTTCGACGATGACGGCGAAGAACCGGTTGAGCAGTTCGACCACCTCGGCCGGCGGCCGGCTGGTGACCAGCTTGGTGGATCCGACGATGTCGACGAACAGCACGGCGACGTGGCGCTCTTCACCGCCGAGTCGGGGCAGTTGCTGCTCGGCGGCAGCGGCGACCTCGCGCCCCACATGCTTGCCGAACAGATCACGGACCCGCTCACGCTCGCGAAGACCGTCGACCATGGAGTTGAAGCCCCGTTGCAGCTCGCCGAGTTCGGTGCCGTCGAAGACCACCACATTCGCGTTGAGGTCGCCCTTTTCGACGCGTTGGAGAGCGGCCCGCACCACCCGCACCGGGGTCGCGGTGAGCCAGGTCACGATCCACATCAGCAGGAAGCCGACGACCAGGCTTATCACCGCGGCGATGAGGATGCCGATCTCCAGCTGACGCTGGGTGAGATTGCCGAGCAGCAGGGAGAACAGCGCGATCAGACCGATGCCGATGAAAGGCACTCCCGAACTGAGCATCCACACCGTCAGGGTCCGGCCCATGATTCCCGGCGCCAGCCGGTGCGGTGGATTGCCCGCGGCAAGCGCGGCGGCGGCGACCGGACGCAGGGCGAACTCGGTGCCCAGATAAATCGTCGTGGCCACCACCACACCGCATAAAGCCAACACCAGGCCGACCCGGGGGATGAAGTCGGTGTTGAACCTGCCGTAGAGCGGGGTCAGCAGCACGACTCCGCCACCCCACAGCACCAGGTGAGTGACCGCGACCCGCCAGGGCGTCAGGACGGTGTTGCGCTGGTCGGCCTGGGTGGGTGGGCGCCCTTCGGTGGCCCACCGCAGATCGTTGATGGTTCGCACGTGAATCCACCAGGCGCCCACCAGCACCGCGCCGACGATGTAGAGCGGAGTGACCACGCCGGGCAACCACCACGGCACATCGGTGAATACGCTGGGGACGGGGAACGCCACGGCGACGAGCAGGAACGCCAGTGCGATGCCGATGGCGTTGACCGCCACGATGAAGGTCGTGAGAATCAGCTGAACCCGCATGCGCCGGCGCTCCGGGCTTTCAGTGGCCCGGCCCAACAGCAATGAGCCGAAGACCGGCGGGTGGGACAACCGCCCACTCTGCCGGGTGATGCGTTCCAGCACGCGGCCCAGTCGCTGCGCCAGGCTCGGATCGGCACTCATGGTGGCGCAAGCCTAGTTCGCCGCTGCCCGACCCCTAAGCTGAACCGGTGCGACTTGTGATCGCCCAGTGCACCGTCGACTACCTGGGCAGGCTGACCGCCCATCTACCGTCGGCGCGTCGGCTGCTGTTGGTCAAGGCAGACGGCTCGGTCAGCATCCACGCCGACGACCGCGCCTACAAACCGCTGAACTGGATGAGCCCGCCGTGCTGGCTCACCGAGGATGAGGACGGCCGGGTGTGGCTGGTGGAGAACAAATCCGGCGAGCAACTGCGGATCACCATCGAAGGCATCGAGCACGACTCCAGCCACGAACTCGGCATCGACCCCGGACTGGTCAAGGACGGGGTGGAGGCGCACCTGCAGGAGTTGCTCGCCGAGCACATCGAGTTGCTCGGCGAGGGCTACACGCTGGTCCGGCGGGAGTACATGACCGCGATCGGCCCGGTGGACATCCTCTGCCGCGACGCCGACGGCCACTCGGTGGCGGTGGAGATCAAACGTCGCGGCGACATCGACGGCGTGGAGCAGTTGACCCGCTACCTCGAACTGCTCAACCGCGATTCCCTGCTGGCCCCGGTAGCCGGGGTGTTCGCCGCCCAGCAGATCAAGCCGCAGGCCAAGACCCTTGCCGAGGACCGCGGAATCCGTTGCCTGACTTTGGATTACGATTCGATGCGCGGAATGGACAGCGACGAGTTCCGGCTGTTCTGATGCGGCGGATCGAATCCGGCCCGGACGGCCACGACTACGAAGTCGCCCCGATGTCCGGAGCCAGGGCGGTCAAGACCTACCGCTGCCCGGGGTGTGATCATGAGATTCGTTCCGGCACAGCACATGTGGTGGTGTGGCGAGTCGAGGATCCAGACGGCGGCGACCGCCGGCACTGGCACACCCCCTGCTGGCGGAACCGGGTCAACCGCGGACCGACCCGCAGGTGGTCCTAGGGTCAATCCGAAAGCAGATTGCCTGTCCTGCCATCCAGTGGAGTTTCGCCGGCGATCTTGCCGATCACCCGTCCCGGCCAGGCATAAGGCTGGCTATGGCGGGCAAAGAGCCGCCCGTCGGTCTCGGCCAGCAATTCCGTCTCCTCGCCGAGCGGATCGATCACCGTGGCGACGAGATCGCCCTTGTGGACCCAATCGCCCAGCCGGCGGCGATAGGCGACGAGCCCGGTGACCGGCGAGCGCAGTTGCGCCATCGCCGTCAGCGCCGTGGCGCGGCAGGACAACCGCGGGCGTCCGCCCGACCCATCGACAAAGCCGCGTCCCTGCAACATGCGCAGCAGTGCCGTGGCTTGATCGGCGGCGCGTTCGGGATTGACGTCGTCATTGCAGCCCAGTTCCAGCGTGGCGGCCAGGCAGGCCGGCGGAATGGGCAGGCCGGGATGGTTCGCGGCCAGCGCCCACCATGGACTGGCGCAGGCCTCATCGAAGGGGTTACCGCCCGACACCTCTGACAGCAGGACCGCTCGCGCATCGATCGCCGCGGCGATGTCCTCGGCCGCCGGCCACAGCGCCGGGCCGACATACATGTGTGGCTCAGCCTCGTTGTCGGCATGCAGATCGAGCACGAGGTCGGCGTCATGGGCGAGCGTCAGCAATCTGTGCCGCAGATGTGCCAGTGCTCCATCCGGCTTCATCGCCGCAAGCCGCGCGGACATCGCGGCCCGGATCGTGTCGACGTTCGTCGCCTCGTCCGGCCCCAGCGACAGGCTGCCGAGGTCTGACAGATCGGCATAGTTCCGGTTGAAGTTCTCCCCGGTGCCGTTTTCGAGCCGACCGGACAGGAAGCTGGTTTCGGTCTGCGTCAGCCCGATCGGGTTTGCCTGGGGCACCAGCAGGATTTCACCGTGGACCGCGCCGCGAGCATCCGCTTCGGCCAGATGCCCGGCCAGAATGCGCAAGACCAGCATGCCGGGGAATTCGTCGGCGTGCAGTCCGGCCTGCACATACGCTTTCCTGCCCGTCCCCGGTTCAATTCCCCGGTCGCTGCGCTCCTGCCCGCCGGGTGCACCGAAGCGCAGCACGGTCAGGCGATGTGGCGAGCCCGGCAGATCGTAGTTCTGGCGCATCACGGTTTCAGTCAACCCGGCTACTCCGCCTGCGGAGCATCCGGCTGCGGAGCATCCATCTGCGGAGCTTCCGGCACGGGAAGCGGAAGCACGGCTATCTCCGTCTCGTAATAGGCGGCACAGGCGGCGTGCAGGCGCTCCTTCAGCTTGCCGTCCGTCGCCAGTGCCCCCGCGATCAAACGATGACTGGGGGGCATGTCGCGCAGTTCGATCCCCTGCGCATCGAGATAGGCCGTCACGCCGGCCTCGCCCAGTTCCGGCAACTCCACGGCGGCCTCGATGACGGCGAGCGGCGAGGTCTGAGCGCGCGCATCGGCGGTGATGGCAGGGGCGTTCGCAGCCGCTACCTCGGCATCGGAAAGCAGCGCCGCCAGGGCGGTCCCATCGAAATACATGATTTCTCCGTTCTTTTCAGTGTCGTTCGTTTCATCCGTGCCGATCACGGATGCTTTCAATATCGAGATGGCCGGTGCCATCCTCATCTGAGCGATAGCGCAAGGCGATATGCGCTTCGTGGGTGACACCAGGCGCGGTCACCGGGCCGGCATCGCCGACGCATTCCTCGATCAGTTCGGCCACCAGCGTATCCAGTGCGGCGGCGGAAGCGGTAACCGGCGCCAGCCTGGTGACGGTCCCGGCCGCCATGTCGATGACATCCCCCGGCCCGGCGAAACACAGCCTGGTGTCGTGCGCGATGAAATCGTCGCCCTGAAGTTCGGTCTTGAGCGGATCGATCTCGACCAGGACGGCGCCGCGCGCGCCGATCGCGGTGAGTTGGCTGTTGTCGTGGTTGGCGACGACGCCGCTGTCCTCCAGAAGACCGAGCCCGAATCGCACGCCTTCCTCGGCGCAGGCGACGGCAAGGCGGCCGAGGCGACGCGAGGACGACAGATTCTGGTCGACGATGGCGGCGCCGAAGAATCCCAAACCTTCCTGGATCACCAATCCGTGCCGTCCCATATCCGAGGCGATGCCGAAGCGCAGCGCTTCGTAGGACGTGCCGCCGCCGATCATGAACCCGGACAGCGCCGAGGCCGCGCCGCTGACCCCGACGATCATCGCGCCGGCCTCCCGCGCACGCGCAATGGCCATCAGCAGCGGCGTGACATCGCCACGGTAGAACAGGGAATCCACCAGCCTGATCTGGTTGCCGCCGGTCAGGATGATGGTGCGTAGCGCGGCGATCTGCTCGATCAGCGCTTCGTCACGCATCCGACGATCAACATTGTCGATGGTGACGCGCAGATCGGTGGCCTCGACACCGTGGTCGAGCAACGCGCCGATGTAGTCACGCGCGGTCGCGCGGGGCTCGGCGGACGCGGCGGCAAGGACACCCACCGGCCCCTCACACTGCGACGCCAGTTCCGCAAGTAGCGGGCTGTCGCGGTCCAGCGGCGCCGAGCCCAGCATCATCACGCGCGCCTCCTTCCCTGGCGTCACGCCGTAATCGCGGGACAACGCCGCCCGCCGGTTCTCTGCCAGTTGCGCCGCATTGAGCAGGCGCGTCTGCATGGTGGCCCGAAAATCCACCGCCGTCATGCGGAAATCACGCCCGCCGCCAGGAATGTAGGCGGCCGCACGGCCGCCCCGGCGGGATATCTCGACGCTGGTGGCGCTA
>CAISDL010000069.1 GCA_903884065.1 uncultured Actinomycetes bacterium
CCCGAGGAGGAGTTGGGCAATCAGAACTAGCCGAACGACGATGCGGGACGAGGAACGAGTCCCGAGGAGGAGTCGGGCAATCAGAACTAGCCGAACGACGATGCGGGACGAGGAACGAGTCCCGAGGAGGAGTTGGGCAATCAGAACGACGATGCGGACTAGCGCGGCGGTCGGGGCCGTCCCATCAGCGCTCGATTACAGCGACAGGTACTTCTTGAGCTCGAACGGAGTCACGTTGCTGCGGTACTCCTCCCACTCCGCGCGCTTGTTGCGCAGGAAATAGTCGAAGACGTGCTCGCCCAGTGCCTCGGCGACCAACTCGGAGTTCTCCATCTCCCCCAACGCCACGCCCAGGCTCGACGGCAACTCCCGGTAGCCCATCGCGCGGCGCTCCTCCGGGGTCAGCGTCCAGACGTTGTCCTCGGCCTGCGGACCGAGTTGATAGTTCTTCTCGATGCCGCGAAGGCCCGCAGCCAACAGAACCGCGAAGGTCAGGTACGGGTTGCACGCGGAGTCGGGGCTACGCACCTCCACTCGGCGCGATGCCGCCTTGCGCGGTGTGTACATCGGAACGCGGACCAGCGCCGAACGGTTGGCCGCACCCCAGGACGCCGCCGTCGGCGCCTCGCCGCCGTGCACCAGACGCTTGTAGGAGTTCACCCACTGGTTGGTGACAGCGCTGATCTCGCTGGCGTGCTCGAGGATCCCGGCGATGAACGACTTGGCGACGTCGGACAGTTGCAGTGGATCGTCCGGGCTGTGGAACGCGTTGGTGTCGCCTTCGAACAGGCTCATGTGGGTGTGCATGGCCGAACCCGGATACTCGGCGAACGGTTTGGGCATGAACGACGCCCGCACACCCTCGGCGAGGGCGACTTCCTTGACCACATAACGGAACGTCATCACGTTGTCGGCCATGGAAAGGGCGTCGGCGTACCGCAAATCGATCTCCTGCTGCCCGGGCGCCCCCTCGTGGTGGCTGAACTCCACCGAGATGCCCATCTGCTCCAGGGCGTCGATGGCGTGCCGGCGGAAGTTCGGTGCGGAGTCGTGCACGGCCTGGTCGAAGTAGCCGCCGTTGTCGGCAGGGACGGGCACGCTTCCGTCGTACGGGCCCGCCTTGAGTAAGAAGAACTCGATCTCGGGGTGTACGTAGCAGGAGAACCCGAGGTCACTTGCCTTGGCCAGTTGGCGCCGCAGGACATGGCGGCTGTCGGCCCACGACGGTGAGCCGTCGGGCATGGTGATGTCGCAGAACATCCGCGCCGAGTGGTGCTGTCCGGCACTCGTGGTCCACGGCAGCACCTGGAAGGTCGACGGGTCGGGCCGGGCGACGGTGTCGGACTCGAAGACCCGAGCGAAGCCCTCGATCGACGAGCCGTCGAAACCGATGCCCTCCTCGAAGGCGCCCTCGAGTTCGGCGGGGGCGATCGCGACCGACTTGAGGTATCCGAGCACGTCGGTGAACCACAGCCGGACGAACCGGATGTCGCGTTCCTCGAGGGTGCGCAGGACGAATTCTTTTTGCCGGTCCATGACGCGAGCGTAAGCAGCGGCTGTTAACTGCGTGTTACGGCGACGGCATCCGTGCGTATCCGTGTGACCGTCGTTTCAGCAGCTAGACGACCGTGAGGCCGAGCCGGACTGCACAGCGCGGTGCCACCGGGCCATTCAGACCGAAAGTCCGGTTCTCTCCACCGCGCCCCTGCTAAATTCCCAACCAGCGAAGGAGGCCAGATGGTGAAGAAACTGCTCGGCACCATGGCGATGGCGGGTGCGCTGACGAGCATCGCGGCGGTTCCGGCAACCGCCGATCCGGAGCCGACTCCACCACCGTATTGCGCCGGCAACGATCCAGGCGATCAACTCAACGGTGTCACCTGCGACGAGCAGCTCAGCACCGCCGGCGAGACACCGGACCCACGACCGTCGGATCCTCCTCCGGGCGGTAACTGGCCCGGCGGGAACGGACCCGGCGGCGGCGGTCCAGGCGGGGGCGGTGGACCCGGCGGGGGCGGCGGGCCCGGCGGCGGCGACGCCCAGTAGCGACGACACCCAGTAGCGACGACACCCAGTAGCGCCTCAGCAGGACAGGTCGCCGGGCACCGCCCGATCGACGAAGTAGCCGACCACCGCGTCGTCGACGCAGTCGTTGCCGTCGAACACCACGGTGTGCTGGGTTCCGTCGAAGGTGATCAAGGGGGCGCTCAGTTGTCGGGCTAGGTCCACCCCTGCCTGATAAGGGGTGGCCGGATCGTGGGTGGTGGACACCACCACAACGCTGCCCGCGGGCGCCGGCGCGACCTCGTGCGGTGTCGACGTCGGCGGCACCGGCCAGAAGGCACACAGATCCCGCGGCGCGAAACCGGTGAACTGGCCGTAGGACAGAAACGGAGCACGCTCGCGGATCTGCTTGTCCACCTGGGCCCATAACGCCGGATCGCTCGGTGTGGTGCTGTCGACGCAGCGGATCGCGTTGAAGGCGTCCTGGCCGTTGCTGTAATGCCCGTCGTCGTCCCGGCCGTCGTAGTCGTCGGCCAGCATCAGCAGATCATCGGCCTCGACCCCGCGTTGCAAGCCCAGCAGTCCACTGGTCAGGTACTTCCAGTACTGCGGGGTGTAGAGGGCGTTGATCGTTCCGGTGATGGCGTCGGAGTAGCTCAGCCCGCGGGGATCCGAGGTCGGGCCGGGCTTGGTCACCAGCGGATTGACCAGTTGGTGATACCGATTGACGAACTGGGCCGGGTCGGTGCCCAACGGGCAGGCCGGCGACTTGGCGCAGTCTGCGGCGTAGTCGTTGAATGCCAACTGGAAACCGGCCATCTGCTCGACCAGCGAGTCCAGCGGGTTCTGGTCGGGGTCGATCGCCCCGTCGAGGACCATGGTGCGCACCCGGTTGCCGAACTTCTCCACATAGGCGGTGCCCAGTTCGGTGCCGTAGCTGTAACCGAGGTAGTTGATCTGATCCTCACCGAGCGCCGCGCGCACGGCGTCCATATCCTTTGCGGCAGAGGCGGTTCCGACGCCGGCAAGAAACTCCTTGCCCATCCGGTCCACACACTTCTGCGCAACGTTGCGATAGAGCGCCTCGATGGCCGCCACCCCGGCCTGGCTGTAGTCCACCAGCGATTCGCGGCGCCAGGCGTCCTGCTCGGCGTCGGAAAGGCAGCGCAACTCGGGCGTGGAGTGCCCGACACCGCGCGGGTCGAAACCGACCAGGTCGAAGTGCTCGCCGATGGGGCTGTCCGCCAATGTGTCGGACAAATTGACCACCGAATCCACTGCGGAGGCTCCCGGACCTCCGGGGTTCATCAGCAGCACCCCGATCCGACTCCCCCGCGCCGGAATCTTGATGACGGCCAGATTCGCTTGCGGCCCAGCCGGATTGGCGTCGTCGAGCGGCACTGGAACTTCCGTGCACTGGGCGCTGGGCAGGTACGCATCGGTGACGAACCGGTCGCAGCTCCCCCAGGTCGGCGGCGACGCCGTCTGGCCGGCACCCGGGGCGGCGGACACCGGTACCGGCACCACGCTCATTGTCAGCAGGCTGCCCAGAACCGCGGAGAACACGGCCGAGCCGGCCCGGCTCGCGCTCTTCATGACCGCCATCGTGACACGGGGACGACCGTTGCTACCAGGCCCGACGGTCACACCTCGGTATCAGAACCGCAGCGGTTTCAGCAGGTCGCCCCGACCGGCGGCAGTTTCAGGTCGACCAGGTAGTCCGAGACGTAGTCATCGACGCACTGCTCGCCCTGGAACGCCACCGTGTGCTGGGTGCCCTTGAACGTCAGCAGCGAGCCACCGAGTTGCTTGGCCAGATCAACACCCGCTTGAAAAGGCGTCGCCGGGTCGCCGGTGGTCGAGATCACCAGGACCGGAGGCAATCCGGGAGCCGACGCGATGTGCGGCGTGCTGGTCGCCGGCACCGGCCAGAAGGCACAGGTGCTGAGCGGGGCGTGGCCGGTGAACCCGCCGTAACTCATGAACGGCGCCACCTCGCGCAGTCGCTTGTCCTCGGCCACTATCTTCTCCCGGTCCGTGACCGCGGGCTGGTCCACACAGTTGATCGCGACGCGCGCATCGGTGGCATTGGTGTAGTGGCCCTGCGGATCTCGGCGCATGTACATGTCCGCCAGAGCGAGCATGGTGTCGCCGCGTCCCTCGGTCATCTCGGTGAGACCCTGGGTCAGGTGCCGCCAGAGGTTAGGCGAGTACAGCGCCATGATGGTGCCGACGATCGCGTCGCTGTAGGCCAGGCCGCGCGGATCCCTGGTCTTCATCGGCTTGTCCACCAACGGGTCCACCAGATCGCGATACACGGCGACGGACTTGGCCCGATCCGTTCCCAGCGGGCAGTCCGGCTCCTTGGCGCAGTCGGCGGCGTAGTCGTCGAAGGCCTTCTGGAATGCCTGGGCCTGGTCGATGTCGGCCTGGATCGGGTCGGCGTTGGGGTCCACGGCGCCGTCGAGGACCATGGCGCGGACCTTGTCGGGATAGGCCTCGGCGTAGGCCGCCCCGATCCGCGTGCCGTAGGAGTAACCCAGATAGTTGATCTTGTCGTCACCGACCGCAGCGCGCAGCGCGTCGAGATCCTTTGCCACATTCTGGGTTCCGACGTTGGCCAGGAACTCGTCGCCCATCTTGTCGACGCAACGCTGGATGAACTCCTTGGTCGTCTTTTCGATGTGCTCGACGCCCTCGGGGCTGTAGTCGACCTGCGGATCGGCGCGCAGCCGGTCGTTGTCGGCATCGGAGTTGCACCACAGTGACGGGGTGGAGGCTCCCACGCCGCGCGGGTCGAAGCCCACGAGGTCGAACTGCTGGCGCACCGGTTGCGGCATGCCCTCGACGAGGCTGGCCGCCGCCTCGATTCCGGACTCGCCGGGCCCCCCGGGGTTGATGATCAGCGAGCCGACCTTCTCCCCGGTCGCCGGGAAGCGGATCAACGCGAGGTTGGCCTGGGGACCGTCGGGCTGGTCGTAGTTGACCGGAACGGCGATCTTCCCGCACTGCGCCCCGGCCGGGATCGGCAGCGATTCGCCACCGCCGCCGGCCGGCCGGCACGGCCCCCACGACACCGGCTGCCCGATCTGGGGTTCGGCCAGAATCGCCTTGCCGGCCACCACGGTGCTGCACCCCGCACTGGCGGACAGCAGACCGGCCACGGCCGGAAGCACCAGCACGGTGCGCAGGAATCGGGGGCGTTGATGCAGCCTCATGGCCAACATGCTGCCATGGTCACCGAATGTGCCTGGTAGGCCACCCTTAGGAGCGTCCGCGGCGTTTCGCTCTGGTGGCCGCCAGCAGTTCGGCCATCCCGGCGACGAATCCGTCGGCCATGTCCCATAGGTCGGGCAGGAGTTCCGGGCAGGAGATCAGTCCGACATTGAGGGTGCCGTTGAGCGACATGACGGTGATGTTGAGCCCCGAACCGTGAAAAATCGGGCCCAGCGGATACATCGCCTGCACCTCCGCGCCGAGGAAGTACAGCGGGATCTGCGGCCCCGGCACGTTGGAGACCACCAGGTTGTGCACCGGCCGGGACTCGGTGAGGCTGCTCCGGGCGTACACCCGCATCGCCACCCCGAACACGGCCGGGCCGGCGAACTGACTCCAGTCCTGCAGCAGAGTGGCACCGATGGCGGAGCTGTGTTCCTTGGCGACGGTGTTGCCCTCGGCGATCGCCATCAGCCGCTGGCCCACATCGTCGATGTCGGTGTGCAGGGCGGAGAACATCCCGGACACCTGGTTGCGACCCGGACGGTCGGACCGGTCGTGCACCGACACCGGCACCATGGCCACCAGCGTCGGCTCCGGCAGTTCGTCGCGGTCGATCAGGTATGTGCGCAGCACTCCGGACACCAGCGCCATCACCACGTCGTTGACCTTGACCCCGAAGTGGTCCTTGACCGTCTTGACGTCGGCGAGGTCCAGTTGGGTGAACGCCACATTGCGGTGTGCGGTGATAGCGCCGTTGAACGGGGTCTGCGGTGCGGCGAACGGGTTGGCCATCGCACGTCCGCCGGCCGCCCGGCGAACGGTGTCGACCACCGTCGACACGGTGGCCGGCAGGACGCTGGTGGCAAGGCTGATCGGGCGGCTCGCGAACCGCCCCAAGCCGCCGAGCGCGATCCGCAGCGGGTTGGCGTCACCGCTGGCCTCGACCGGCTCCGGCGCCGGCGCGTCGGGCTCGACACTGCAGAGCTGCGACATCAGATTGGCGCCGGTGACCCCGTCGACCGCGGCGTGGTGCACCTTGGTCATCACCGCGAGCCGCCCGCCCTTGCGGGCGTCGGTGCCGTCGAGACCCTCGATCACCCACATCTCCCACAAAGGGTGACGACGGTCCAGCGGCAGGGATGCCAGATGTCCGCAGACCTCCGCCAGCTCGACCCGGCCGCCGGGTGCCGGCAAGCCGATGCGGTGCACGTGCCGGTGGACGTCGAACTCGTCGTCCTCGACCCACACCGGGTGGTCGAGGTTGAGGAAGGTGTTGCTGAGCTTCTCCCGGAAGGTCGGTATGGCCGTGATGCGCAGGGCCATCTCGTCGACCAGTCGCTCGAAGGCGTAACCCCCGGGGATCGTGGAGGTGTCCAGTTCCAGAACCGAGCACACGTGAAGGGGTTGGGTCGAGGTCTCCAGATAGAGGAAACTCGCGTCGAGCCCACTGAGCCGCTGCAGACGCTGCATCGCCTGATCCTAAGCGCGCCCCGCGCGTGGGTGTGAGCAAGTGCACTCGCTGCGAGATTCCTACGGGCTGCGCGCGGTGGCAGACTGGAGTCGTCACACGAACCCGGGGACCCTGCCAAGAGCAATAACTAGGGCCACGAGGATCGATCCGGCGAACACTGAGGACAACCATGTCCGATAGGACAGCGCACGCACACTCGGAGCAGTCGCTCTACGGGTCCGAGCCCGCAGAGACACCCACGCTCACCAAGATTCGCACCCACCACCTGCAGCGGATGAAGTCCGAAGGCCACAAGTGGGCGATGCTCACCGCCTACGATTTCTCGACCGCCCGCCTCCTGGACGAGGCCGGCATTCCGGTTCTCCTGGTGGGCGATTCCGCGGCCAACGTGGTCTACGGCTACGACACCACCGTCCCGGTCACCGTCGATGAACTCATCCCCCTCGTCCGTGGTGTGGTGCGGGGCGCCCAGCACGCGCTCGTGGTGGCCGATCTCCCGTTCGGCAGCTACGAGGGCGGTCCGGCACAAGCTCTGGCGACGGCGACCAGGTTCCTCAAGGAGGTCGGCGCACACGCCGTGAAACTGGAGGGCGGCGAACGGGTGGCCGACCAGATCGCGACCCTCACTGCCGCCGGCATCCCGGTGATGGCGCACATCGGCTTCACCCCGCAGAGTGTCAACGGCCTCGGGGGCTTCCGGGTGCAGGGCCGCGGGGACGGCGCCGACCAGACGATCCACGACGCGATCGCGGTGCAGGAGGCCGGCGCTTTCGCGGTCGTTATGGAGATGGTGCCGGCCGAACTGGCGACCCAGATCACCGGCAAGCTGACCATCCCCACCGTTGGCATCGGAGCCGGGCCGAACTGCGACGCGCAGGTGCTGGTCTGGCAGGACATGGCCGGCCTCACCAGCGGGAAGACCGCAAAGTTCGTCAAGCGGTTCGGCGACGTCGGTGCCGAACTGCGCCGTGCCGCGCGGCAGTACGCCGACGAGGTGGCCACCGGCGCGTTCCCGGCCGAGGCGCACAGCTTCTAGACCGATCGTTCACTTCGGTGTGCAACGCTGTGGCCTATGGCTAAAGCCTCGCGGGCGTCACGTCACGTCGAACTCGAGCGCAAGTTCGGGGTGCCGGAGTCCGGGGTTCTCCCCTCCTTCGAGGGCATGCCGGGCGTCGTCGCGCGCACCGAGACGCTGCCGCCCCAGTTCTTGGAGGCCGTGTATCTCGACACCGCCCAGCGCGACCTGGCGGCCAACCGGATCGCCCTGCGCCGGCGGACCGGCGGCACCGACGCCGGGTGGCACTTGAAGCTTCCGTCGGCCGCGGGAGCGTCCGCCGAAGCGCGCACCGAATTCCAGGCCGCACTGTCCGACGAGATCCCCGAAGAACTGCGCGACATGGTGCTGGCGATCGTGCGTGACCGTCCGCTGCTGCCGGTCGCCCGCATCGTCAACAACCGGATGGTCACCCTGCTCTACGGTGCCGAAGGATCTGCGGTCGCCGAGTTCTGCGACGACCACGTGAGCGCATCCCGACTCGACGCCGACGGCATGCCCGAGGCGGAGCAGCAGTGGCGGGAGTGGGAGCTCGAACTCGTCGACGCCGGAGTCGAGGACGCCACAACGCTGCTCGACCGGCTGACCAACCGCGTGCTGGAGGCCGGCGGGACCCCGGCGGCCCACGGCTCGAAACTGGCCAAGGTGCTCGGCGACACCACACCGCAGCGCCCGGAAATCCCGGCCGACCCGGTACACCGCGCCGTGGCCGAGCAGGTGGGCAAGTTATTGCAGTGGGACCGTGCGGTCCGCGCCGACGGTGACGACGCGGTGCACCAGATGCGGGTGACGATCAGGCAGATCCGCAGCCTGCTGCAGGCCTCCGAGGACGAGTTCGGCCTGACCGACGATGCGACGATCCTGACCGAACTGCGGGAGTTGGCCGGCGTGCTGGGTATCGCCCGGGATGCCGAGGTGCTCACCGAGCGCTACCGCGACGCCCTGGACGCCCTGCCGCCGGAGATGGTGCGCGGACCCGTGCGCGAGCGGCTCGTCGACGGCGGGTGGCGGCGCTACCAGGCCGGCCTTGGCCGCTCGTTGAAAGCCATGCGAACACCGCGCTACTTCCGGCTGCTCGACGCGCTCGACGTCGTCGTGGTGACGGTGCCCCCGGCGGACGAGGGTCATCCGCACGCCACCATCAGCTCGGGCTACAAGAGGGTGAACAAGAGAGCCAAAGCGGCGGCCGAGGCCGTCGACGAACACGAACTGGATGACGCCCTGCACGGAACACGCAAGGCCGCCAAACGACTTCGCTATGTCGCGGCAGCGACCGGTCAGCCGAAGGTCGCCGAACGGGCCAAGGTCATCCAGTCGCTGCTCGGCGATCATCAGGACAGCGTCGTCAGCCGCACCCATCTGTTGCAGGAGGCCGACGCCGCCCACGCCGCCGGCGAGGACACCTTCACCTACGGCGTCCTCCACCAGCTGGAGGAAGAGCTCGCGCTGGAATGCCGCGAGCAGCTCGGCGATGCGCTGAAAGAGCTGCGTCGCAGCGTTCGCGACATCCGCTAGGGGCGAACGCCCAACGATCCCGGCGCGGGGCGGACGAGCTGGCCTGTAAGCCGGATTCTGTTCCGCAGCGCCTCAGGCGTTGCGGCGGCGACCATCCATCTGGGCACACCGTCGCCGGGTGCCTCGAGCGGCCTACCCACAGGCTCGGGCGAGCAGCCCTCGAACGCCTGCACAGCCGCACGCCGTGCGGCCTCTTGGCCTTGCTTCGGGTGGGGTTTACCGAGCCATCCCGGTCACCCGGGATGCTGGTGCGCTCTTACCGCACCGTTTCACCCTTACCGCCGGCCCTGAAACTCAGAGTCGGTGGCGGTCTGTTCTCTGTGGCACTGTCCCGCGAGTCACCTCGGATTGCCGTTAGCAATCACCCTGCTCTGTGAAGTCCGGACTTTCCTCGACCCGCTGTCGACCCTCAGGTCCCAGCGGTCCGCGGTCGCCCGGCCAACTCGTCCGCAGTTATCAACGTACTGCGCTGGCGTCGTCTTCCGCGAGCCCGGGTCAATCAGGTTTGCGGTAGACCAGCCAGCGCATCTCGATCGGGCACTCCTCACGGGGGACGTCGAAGAGGTCCTGCCCGCAGATCCAGCCCTCATACCAACTGGTCGGTGGCCAATTCGCGGCAGGCACATTGGCCTTCTCGTATTCGTAGACCGAGTCATCGGCGACCAGTTCCAGCGGCAGCCCCGACACCGCCGCGGCAATCTCCGGGTAGGTGAAGGTCGACGTGTAGGTCTGCTCGCCGAGTTCCCGCACCGCGCCGTCGGGCTGGAAGCCGTCGCGAGCCAGGAAGGCGTTGAAGACCAGCTGGGCCCCCGGGGCCAGGCAGGTCGCAGCCAACTCGAACATCCGCCGAACCTGCTCGGTCGTGCGGAAGTCGGAAACCACTTCGGACAACAGGATCAGGCCATAGTCGGTTCGGAGGTTGTCGAGACTCTCGAAGACGTCGCGCTGAAGGACCCGGACGTTGAGGCCCTCCCGCCGGGCTTCCTCGCCCAGGATCGCCGCGAACTTCCCGGTCATCTCGACGGCGTCCACGGGATGGCCCAGGCGGGCCAGGGCCAGACTGTTGCGTCCGGTGCCGGCACCGATATCGAGCACCGGACAGCCGGCCGGCGTTCCCGCGTCGCCCGCCAGTGACATCACCCGGGCATCCGGTTCGGAGCCGAACAGGGGAGGTTCCCGGGTGGCGACCCAGTTGTTGTACGACTCCTCGACGGTGGACCAGTGCGCGGCAACGTGGTAATTCACCGTCATACCGACCGGCGCCTCGTAACTGATCACGACTTCCGACCGCGGAGAGGCGCCGTAAGCCTCGGTCAGTTGCCCTTGGAGCACTCCGCGCAGGTGGACCAGTTCGTCGGCGCTGAACTTCACTCCTAACGAGGCGAACAGGTCGTCACACATCGTCACGTACTCATCGAGCATGCCCGGCACGGCCGGTAGCGTGATCTTCCCGGTGGCCACCGCCCTGCGCATCAGCCGCCTCGTCATCGACTCCCGCAGCGAAGACGCGATAGGCATGTACTCCATGCTCATCCTTCTACACCATGCCGGTGATCCGGCTGAGCAGGATCACGTTGTCGACGAGGGTCACGTCCTCGCCATCGGGGCCCCGCGTCGGCCGTTGCACGCTGTCGGCCCGCAACTCCCGCCACTGCTCGCCGGGAAGGGCCAATCCGGCCACCACGGCGTCGGCGGTGGGGAATTCGTGATGGTGCAGCTTGGACGCCCACGGCGGTGCGGCGGCGTGATCGACGATCAACAGGGCTCCGCCGGGGACCACCGCGGCGGCGGCCCGCCGCAGAATCTCCGACCGGTCCATCTCGACGGTGCTGTGCAGGAACTGGGCCGAGACCAGATCGAAGGAGCCTTCGGGCAGGCTGCTGGTCAGATCATGCTGGACGAAGTCGATGCGGTCGGCCACACCGCGGGACTCGGCGGCCTCCCGTGCCCGGGCCAGAGCGGTGGACGAGACGTCGACGGCGACCACGGTCCAGCCGTGTTCGGCGAGCCAGATCGCGTCGGCCCCCTCTCCGCACCCCAGGTCCAGCGCGCGGGTGCCGCTGAGCGTGGGCGCGATCGCAGACAGTTGCGCGTTGACCCGTCCGCTCCACACCTGCGGCTTCGCCGAGTAGTGCTCCTCCCAGGTGGCGTGGTGCTCGTTGGACGTCATTGGTGTGCTCCTTGGTGGGCGGGGTACGCGTTCAGCCGCGCAGGTAGGACGTGTCGTTGACCAGACGCACCGACGCCCCGTTGTCGGGGTAGAACTCGGCGATGCTCAGCGACGCCAGATCCAGATGCAACCGGTGCAGCACCGATGATCCGGCGCCGAGCGCCAACCGCAGCAGGGTCTTGATCGGGGTCACGTGCGAGACCACCAGCACGGTGGCGGGCCCCTGCTCGGCGATGATGCGGTCACGCGCCCGTTCGACACGCTGCTGCACCTGATCGAAGCTCTCCCCGCCGGGGGGCGGCAGGCTGGTATCGCGCAGCCAGCGTCCGTGCAACTCCGGGCGGCGTTCGGCGGCTTCGAGGAATGTCAGGCCCTCCCACTCGCCGAAGTCGGTCTCGATGAGATCGTCGTCGACGTGCACGGTCAAACCCAGGGCATCGCCGGCCGCCTTCGCGGTGTCGTAGGCGCGCTGCAACGGCGAGCTGACGATGGCCGCGATTCCGCCCTTGGCCGACAGGTAGCGGGCGGCGTCGGCGGCCTGGCGCCGGCCGGTGTCGGTGAGGTCGGGGTTGCCGCGGCCGGAGTAACGGCGCTGCCGCGACAGTTCGGTCTGCCCGTGCCGCAGCAACAGGAACCGGGTCGGGCCGCCCCGGTTGCCGGTCCAGGTCGACGGCGGCACGGCGACCGCATCCGGTGGCGGGTCGGCGGCACGCTGTTCGGCTTCGCCGTCGATCGACACCGCCCCCGCGTCCGACACCGTTGCATCGGACCGCAGGCCGTCCATCGCCTCATTGGCCAGCCGGTCGGCGTACGTGTTCTGCTCCCGCGGAATCCAGGTGAAGCTCACCGCGTCGAACGTCGACGCCAATGCCCTTGCCTGCTGATGCAGTTCGGCCATACCCGGATGCTTGACCTTCCACCGGCCGCTCATCTGCTCGACCACCAGCTTGGAGTCCATCCGCACCGCGACCACACCGGCGCCGACGCGGCGCGCCAACTCCAACCCGGCGATGAGACCGCGGTACTCCGCGACGTTGTTGGTGGTCACACCGATGGCCTGACCGTGTTCGGCGAGCAGCGTGGTGAGGTCCTCGGCCCAGACCACACAGCCGAAGCCGGCCGGACCGGGGTTGCCGCGTGAGCCGCCGTCGGCCTCGACGATGACTTTCATCGGACTACTCCCCGAACACCTTGAGCCGCAGCAGAATTGCCCCGCACTCCTGGCAACGCAGCACCTCGTCCTCGGCCGCGGCCGAGATCCGGGCCAGCTCCCCGCGGTCGAGCTCGATCCGGCAGGCGCCGCAGCGACCCCCCAGCAGCCTTCCGGCGCCGATACCCGATGTCTTGCGCTGGCGCTCGTAGAGCTCGAGCAGGTCGGCGGCCAGAGCGGCAGCCACCTCGGCCCGACGGGCACTGCGTTCGGTGCGGGCCTGCTCGACGTCGGCGAGCACCCCGTCACGGGCCTGACGCGCCACGTCGAGGTCCTGCTCGAGTGTGTCGATGGCGGCCTGCTCGCGGGCCTGGTCGGCGGCCACCTGCTCGCGGCGTTCCATGACCTCCAGCAGGGTGTCCTCCAGACTGGCCTGCCGGCGTTCCAGGGTTCCCAGCTCATGCTGGAGGTCACCGAGTTGCTTGGAGTCGCTGACCGATCCGGAATCCAGCAGTCCGCGGTCGCGGTCCTCACGCTTGCGCACCGCGTCGACCTCGGACTCGAGTTTGGCGACCTGGGCGTCGAGGTCCTCCACGGCGAGCGCCACGGCGGACAGCCGATCGACGGCGGCGCGCTGTTGGGCCTGCACCTCCTCGTAGCGCTGCTGTTCGGGCAGATGGGCGGCACGGTGCGTGAGACGGTTCAGTTCCCCGTCCAACTCGGCCAGTTCCAGCAGTGAACGCTGCTGTGCAACATCAGCTTTCATCGACAGCCCTCATAACACCCTCAATCTCGACATTCCATGGATCGGTTCGCAGATCAGACACCGTCACCGGCAACGCTTCGCCGAAACGGTCACGCAACAGCCCGGCGGCCTGACTGCACCACGGGTACTCACTGGCCCAGTGGGCGACGTCGACGAGTCCGACGTCGCTGGCGCGACGGTGTTCGTCCGCGGGATGGTGCCGCAGGTCGGCAGTCACGTAGGCCTGAACGCCGGCGGCCCGGGCAGCCGACAACAACGAGTCACCGGAGCCACCGCACACCGCCACGCGGGAGACGGTGGCGTCGGGGTCGCCGGCGGCGCGGATGCCCCAGCTGGTCTGCGGCAGAACCGAATTCACCCGGGCGACGAAGTCGGAGAACCGCTGCGGTCGGGCGACGGTCCCGATCCGGCCGGTGCCCAGGCCGTCCGGCAGCGGGGCCAGGGAGAACACGTCGAAGGCCGGCTCCTCGTAGGGGTGTGCCGCGCGCATCGCCGCGAGCAGCCCGGCCCGGATCCCGGCCGGAGCGATCACCTCGACCCGCGCCTCGTCGACCCGCTCCACCGTCCCCGCTGTGCCGACCGCTGGATGGGCGCCGTCGCCGGGCAGGAACTGACCTGCGCCGACCACGGTCCAACTGCAGTGCGAGTAATCGCCGATGGTGCCCGCACCGGCGGCGAACAGCGCCAGGCGCAACGCCTCGGCGTGGTCGGGCGGCACGAAGATCACCCACTTGTCCAGCGCCGGCCCGGCCGCCGGCTCGAGGACCGCCTCCACCGTCAGTCCGAGCACCTCGGCGAGCGCGTCGGACACCCCGGGCCTCGCGGCGTCGGCGTTGGTGTGGGCGGTGAACAGCGCTGCGCCGCGACGGATCATCCGGTGAATCAGGGCGCCCTTGGGGGTGCTGGCCGCGACGGTGTCGACCCCCCGCAGCAACAGCGGATGGTGCGCCAGCAGCAGTCCGCGCGGGCCGACGGTATCGACCACCGCGGCGGTGGCGTCCACGGCGACGGTCACCGAGTCGATCGCGTCGTCCGGATCGCCGCACACCAGGCCCACCGAATCCCAGTCGTGCGCGAGGTGCGGGGGGTACGCCTCGTCGAGGACGTCGATCACATCGCGCAGTCGCGCGCTCATCGCAACGCCTCCTCGACCGCCGCGACCAGCACCGGCCACTCGGGCCGGACCGCCGCCCGCAGGTAGCCCTCCCCCATACCGACGAAGGTGTCACAGCGACGTACCGCAATACCCTTGGCAGCCAGGTACTTTCGCATCAACGGGGCATCAGGAACGGCGAAGAGCACGAACGGGGCGCAGCCGTCGACCACATGCAGACCCAGATCGCCGAGTGCCGTGGCCATGTCGGCGCGCAGTGCCGCCAGCCGTCGGGCATCGGCGCGGGCCTCGGCGACGGCCTCGGGGGCGCAGCAGGCGGCGATCGCCTCCAGTTGCAGCGTGCCCAGCGGCCAGTGCGGCCGGCGCGCGGCCAGCCGGGACAGCACATCCGGGGCTCCCAGCGCGTAGCCGACCCGCAGGCCCGCCAGCGACCAGGTCTTGGTGAGGCTGCGCAGCACCAGCACGTCGGGCAGTGCCAGACCCGCCAGCGACTGCTGCTCGTCGCGGGCCGCATCGGCGAATGCCTCGTCGACGACCACGATCCGGCCGGGCCGGCGCAGGGCCAGCACCGAGTCCCGGGTGTGCAGCACCCCGGTGGGGTTGGTCGGGTTGCCGACGACCACCAGGTCGGCGTCCTCGGGAACCACTGCACCGTGCAGTGTGAACGGCGGCGCCAGCTCAACGTGGTCCAACGGCACCCCGGCGGCGCTCAGGACTGCCTCGGGTTCGGTGAACGACGGTGCGATCAACGCGGCGCGCCGCGGGTTCAGCGCGGGCAACAGGGCGAATCCCTCCGATCCGCCGGCCAGCAGCAGGACGTGATTCTCGGGCACGCGGTGCCGGTCAGCGACCGCGCTGACGGCGGCGGCGTGGTCGGCGGGGCTGGGGTACCCGGCGAGATCGACCAGGCGGGCGGCAAGGCGCTGCTGCAGCCAGGCCGGCGGACGGGCATGACGGACGTTGACGGCGAAGTCGAGCATGCCCGGGGTGGCGGCCTGGTCGCCGTGATAGCGCGAGCCGGGGCGCACGACTCGCCCGTCGGCCCACTCGCTCACCTGGAGAACAGTAGTCCCGCAGCAATCAGGGACAATGAAGCGGTGACGTCACGTGCCGCCGGTACCCGACCGCAGTTGGTGATCTTCGATCTCGACGGCACCTTGACCGATTCCGCCCCAGGCATCGTGGCCAGCTTCCGGCATGCCCTGGGCACTGTCGACGCCGAGGTTCCCAGCGGTGACCTCGCCGGCCGGATCGTCGGGCCTCCGATGCACGTCACCCTGGCGCAGCTCGGCCTGGGCGATCAGGTCGACGCAGCGGTGGCCGCCTACCGGGCGGACTACACCCGACGCGGCTGGGCGATGAACACCCTCTACGACGGCATCACCGACCTGCTGGCCGACCTCGCCGCCGCCGGGGTGCGCCTGGCGATCGCCACCTCCAAGGCTGAGCCGACCGCGCTGCGCATTCTGGAGCACTTCGGCATCGCCGAGCGGTTCGAGGTGATCGCCGGCGCGAGCCTCGACGGCACCCGGGCCGCCAAGGCCGACGTGGTGGCCCACGCCCTGCAGCAGCTCGGCCCGCTGCCCGAGCGGGTACTGATGGTCGGCGACCGCGCCCACGACGTCGAGGGCGCCGCCGAGCACGGCATCGCGACCGTGGTGGTGGGCTGGGGATACGGGACGTCGGACTTCGACGCGCCGCTGACCGCCACACCGGCGGCCCACGTCTCGACGGTGGAGCAGTTGCGCGAGGTGCTCGGTGTCTAGCCACCTTGTGCATGTGACGTTCGTGTGTTCGGGCAATATCTGCCGCTCGCCGATGGCCGAGAAGATGTTCGCCCACCAGATCGCCGAGCGCGGCCTGGCCGACGTGGTGCGGGTGAGCAGCGCAGGCACCGGCGGCTGGCACGCCGGCTCCGGCGCCGACGTACGTGCGGTGCAGGTGCTCCGCGACCGCGGCTACCCCACCGCGCACCGCGCCGCGCAGGTTGGTGACGATCACCTTGCCGCCGACCTCGTTGTGGCGTTGGGCCGCAACCACCTTCGCATCCTCAACGAGTTGGGCGTGAACCCCGAACGCCTGCGGATGCTGCGATCGTTCGACCCCCGGTCGGGTGCCCACGCCCCCGATGTCGAGGATCCCTACTACGGCGACCACGCCGACTTCGTGGAGGCTTTCGACGTCATCGACGCGACCCTGCCCGGTTTGCACGCCTGGGTCGACGAACAACTGGCCGCCGACGGGACGGCCGACTGATGCGCCGCCTGCCATTCCTGCTCCGGCCCGGGTGGATCGCCCTGGCACTGGTGGTGGTGGCGTTCACCTATCTGTGCCTGACCGTGCTGGCGCCGTGGCAATTGGGCAAGAACACCAGGACATCGAGGGAGAACAACCAGATCGAGGCTTCGCTGTCCGCGGATCCCGTCACGGTGACTTCCGTTCTGCCGCAGCAGGATTCCTCGGCCCCCGATGCCCAATGGCGCCGGGTCACCGCAACCGGTCGGTATCTGCCCGAAGCCGAGGTGCTGCAGCGACTGCGGGTGATAGCCGGCGCGCCGGCGTACGAGGTGCTCACCGCCTTCGCCGTCGACGGCGGCCCGACGGTCCTGGTCAACCGGGGCTACGTGAAGCCCGAACAGGGCACTGCCGTGCCGCCCATCCAGCCGCCCCCGACCGGGACGGTGACCATCGCCGCACGACTGCGCGATTCGGAGACCGCCGGCGATAGGCAACCACTGACCGAGGCCGGCTATCGACAGGTCTACGCCATCGACACCCGCCAGATCGCCCAGCTCACCAAGACTCCGCTGACCGGGTCCTACCTGCAACTGGCCGAGAACCAGCCCGGTGGGCTGGCGGCGTTGCCGCTGCCACGACTCGACGCGGGACCCTTCCTCTCCTACGGCATCCAGTGGATCGCGTTCGGGATCGTCGCCCCGCTCGGTCTGGGATATTTCGTCTACTCCGAAATCCGGATGCGCCGCCGCGAGGCGGCCCGCAAGGCCGATCAGGCGGCGTCGCCGGAGCCGCTCACCGCCGAGGACAAACTCGCCGACCGCTACGGCCGACGGCGCTGACGATCAGCGCGGTGGCCGAAGGCGCTGACGATCAGCGCGGTGGCCGACGGCGCTGACCATCAGCGCCACCGCGAGGGCCGCGGCCTGAACCAACCGGGACAACAGCACGGCGCGGCGCAGTTCGACGGCCCCGGGGGCTGGGCCGTCGCCCAGGGTGGGCCGGATCTCCAGCTGGTAGCGGTACTGGGTCGGGCCGCCCAACCGCACGCCGAGGGCGCCGGCGAAGGTCGCTTCGGGGATGCCGGCGTTCGGGCTGGGATGACGGGCGGCGTCGCGTCGCCAGGCACGAGCCGCCCGGATGGGTGAGCCGCCTGCCAGCGGGGCGCAGGCGAGCACCAGCGCACCGGTCAACCGTGCCGGAACATAGTTGGCAAGGTCGTCCAACCGTGCTGCGGCCCAACCGAATCGGGCGTAGCGCGCCGACCTGTTGCCGATCATCGCATCCAGGGTGTTGACCGCGCGGTAGGCCAGGACTCCCGGGGCCCCGGCCAGTGCCGCCCAGAACAGGGGGGCGACCTGCGCATCAGAGGTGTTCTCGGCCACCGACTCACAGGCCGCCCGGGCCAGGCCCGGGCTGTCCAGAACCGAGGGGTCCCGGCCGCACAGCGACGGCAGCAGCGCCCGGGCCGCATCGAGGTCGCCGGCCTCGAGCATGTCGGCCATCTGCGAACCGGTCCTCGCCAGCGTCGTTCCGCCCAGTGCCACCCAGGTCGCCGCCGCAATGATTCCCGCCCGCACCCACCGATGACGAATGCGGTGCTGCGTCACCGCCGCGGCACCCGTCATTCCGCCCACCAGCACAGCGGTATGAACGACACCGGCCACCCGGCTGTCGCGGTAGCTGAGAGCCTCAAGACCCGTTGCGCACCAACCGAACCCCGCTACCGGGTGCCCGCGGCGGGGATCCGCCAGCAGTGCATCGGCAAGGAATCCGACGAGAATCCCCACCGGTCGCGACCGCCCGAGGTCAATCACCCCGGCAGCCTCTCACACGCGATCGCCCGGCGCCTCGACGCGGTTCGGTTGTCGGACTGGGAGGCGGGGACCTCTCAGAACACCACGGTCTGATTGCCGTACCGGATGACCCGGTCCTCACAGTGCCACTGCACGGCACGGGACAGCACCGCCCGCTCGACGTCGGCCCCCAGTCGAACCAGATCCTCCACGCTGTGTCGATGGTCCACCCGGACAACGTCCTGCTCGATGATCGGCCCCTCGTCAAGGTCGTCGGTGACGTAGTGCGCCGTCGCACCGACCAGTTTCACACCGCGCTCCTTGGCCCGCCGGTACGGCGCGGCACCGATGAACGCCGGCAGGAACGAGTGGTGGATGTTGATCAACGGACACCCCACCTCGGCCAGAAAGCGCGGCGTCAGGATCTGCATGTAACGGGCCAGGACCACCAGGTCGACGTTGCCGCGCAACAGGTCGAGCTGACGCTGCTCGGCCTCCTCGCGGGTGTCCCTGGTGGCCGGGATATGAATGAACGGCACCCCGAAAGGCCTCACCTGGTCGGCCAGTTCGGCATGATTGGCGATCACCATCGCAATCGACATGTCGAGTTCCCCGCGGCGATTGCGCCACAACAGATCCAGCAGGCAGTGATCTTCGGTGGACGCCATCAGCGCGACCCGCTTGGGCTTGGCGGCCTCGGTCAGCCGGAAGTCGATGTCGAACGGTTCGGCGACCTGTACGACGAACTCGCGTTCCAGATCGGGCCGGGCGGCCGTCAGCCCGGGCAGGTGGAAAATCGTGCGCTGCATGAAAATTCCACCAGTCTGCTGGGTGGAATGCTGGTCCAGCGAGATGATGTTGGCACCTGCTTGAGCCAGGAAGCTGGTGACCGCGGCCACCAGGCCTGGGCGGTCCGCGCAACGCACCAGCAGGCGGCCGATGTCTTTGACCGGAAGCGGCGCATGCCCCGGCGGGAAGTCGCCACCAGTGGTCAGCATTGTCCCGCGTTCCGGTATCCGGAGATGTCGATGATCTGGGCGATGAAGTGTTCCACCTCGCCGTCGGAGCGCCGTATGCAGCTCAGCGACAGGTCAGCCCAGACCCGGTGCCCGTCGGCATGCATGTACTGCTTGACGGCCCGGTAGGAGTCACGACGGCCCGCCAGGATGTCGGCGACGACGTCGAGTTGTTCCCCGACGGTCTCCGGCGGGGTCAGATCCTGCCAGCGCATGGTGAGCAACGCGGTCACCTCATAACCCAACATGGTGGCCATCGCCTGATTGACCGACACCAGGCGGCCGTCGGGAGCGGCCAGGGCCGCCGGGACGGCCGAGAAGTCCATCAGCTTGCGGTAGCGGGCGTCCCGCTGCGCCGACTCGTAGCGGTCGGTGACGTCACGCCAGGTGACCGTGATCAGTTCGACGCCAGCGGATGTGACGCGAATGTCCAGTCGGCGTTGCTCGTCGAAGTGGGTATAGGGGAAGTCGTTCAGCACCAGTGGCTCGCCGCCGTCGAGGCAGTCGGCGTACCGCTCCAGCAGTCCGGTGGTCGCGAACACCGGGAGCACCTCGACGAGGGCGCGCCCCAACAACTCAGAGCGGCTCAGCCCCACCTCCGCACAGGCAGCGCGGTTGAGGTCACGGCACAGCAGGTCCACAACCCGGCCTTGGTCGTCGCGAACCGCTTCATAGAGAACCACCGGATCGGGCAGTGCATCGGCCCACACCCGCATGAGCACGACGGCGGCGCGGGCCGTCTCCACGGCTTGATCGGCAGCGCCGCCGGCTGCCGAGTCCGGAGGGCCCAGGAGATACTCGACGCCGGTCCACGGACGGTCTCTGCCGGCCGCGCCGAGGACGCCGTGCAGGAAGATGTCGATGACCTGGGCCGCGAACTCCGGACGCACCGGAGAGTCGGTGAAAATCACGTCGTAGTAGAACGCAGCGGCGAACATCCGAATCGCCTCATCGGGGTCGACGCCGTCGCGTAACTGCGCCCGGTCCGCGGCCCGATGCAGAATCTGGGCGGCGTCGCGGAACCGGGCACTCCACACATCGGATCCGACCTCGGCCAGGTCCACGTCATCGCCACCGGGCAGTACCCGGCGAAACAGCGCTCGTCCCGTCGTCGTGCGGGAGGTGTCGACGGCCAGTGCTGCCACGGCTTCCAGGTCCGTGTGCAGGCTTCCGGTCGCGGGATTCCACAAGGACGCATTCGTGCGGACAAGCATCGCTTCGATCAGCAGCACCCTGCGGTCGTGCCACTGCGCGTGAATCACGCTGGGGTCCACCCCGGCGCGGCGCGCGACACCATCGATCTTGAACCGGTCGACTCCCGATTCGAGCAATTCGGCCCGGGCGGCATCGAAGATGCGGTCCTTCATCGGGACCGAGATGCCCTGAACGTCGCTCATCTCCCACTCCCCGCGCCCCGAGGTCTCCGGGGCCATCTGTCCAGGATTGTCGCAGCCCGGGACGCCGGCGGTGGGCGCAACGCCCAACCCGCGGTCCTTGTCAGTGGGTGTGGGTCAGCTTATGGGCCGGGCAGTGCGCGCCGCCGCTGGTGGCCTGCCAGCCGAAATCGTCGAGTAGTTCGACGACACTGTGCCGGTCTTCGCCCGACGGGAGGCTGATCGTGGCGGCGCAACGCAGGCAGGTGATGTTCATCCGGTGGATTCCTCCCGCGTGACGGTGTGAATCCAAGTATCTGCCCGCGCGCATGAAGGCGCGACCCGAACAGGGGTCGGACGCGAAGGTGGGCGTGGACGGTATCGAACCGCCGACCGCTGGTGTGTAAAGGGGCTCTTCGCAGTTAGCAGTGGCATTGGTGCCGGCTGGGTGTGACTCGCCGTGATTGGCGGGTGCAGGCCCACCGTACGCGGCGGGCGTTGGTTGTCGGGGTTGCGGAAGCCGAACGCGATGCGGCCGACGTGCTTGACGATGCGGTTGTAGCCCTCGGTGCGGGCGTTGGTCAGGCCGGTCTGCAGGGCGGCGATGATGGGGGCCTGCCAGGTCTCGATGGTGC
>CAISDL010000070.1 GCA_903884065.1 uncultured Actinomycetes bacterium
GCTGGCGGCGCGCACGGTCTGGATGTTCGGGTTCCACCGGCGGTTGGTCCGGCGGTGCGAGTGCGACACCGACTTGCCGAACCCGGGGCCTTTCCCGCAGATATCGCACACGGCAGCCATGTCAGAAACTCCTCAAGTCCACTGGGATCACGGGCGCTTGTCGCGCTGAAGCGCGGGAGAACCACCCCTGCCGGTGTCCCGGCAACCACAGAAGGATACCGGCGTGGTGAACCGAACGCCAAAACGCCCCTGAACAGGCCGGTGTCGGGCGGAGCAGATCCGTCGCCCGGTCTGGCTAGGCTGACGCCGAGGCGGTGGTTGCGATCGGAGGTGTCGATGCCCGAGCGGCGGCTGGACGCGACGGCCCTGCGTGACTGGGCGCACTGCGCCATCGGCCACCTGATCCGGCATGCCGACGAGATCAACGGACTCAACGTTTTCCCCGTCGCGGACGCCGATACCGGCACGAACATGCTGTTCAGCATGCGTGCCGCCCTGGCTGAGGCTGATTCGCCGACGGTCGCCACCGACGTCCCCGACATGGCCGCCGCGCTGGGGCGCGGGGCGCACAACGGGGCCCGCGGCAACTCCGGAGTGATCCTGTCCCAGATCCTGCGGGCGCTCGCCGAAGTGACCGCAGACGCGGCGCGTCACACCGATCTCGCCGATATCGACACCGCGCTGCTCGGTGCGGCGCTGCGCCACGCGGTGGCGCTGGTGGTCGCCGCGATGGGCGGGGAGGTGATCGACGGCACCGTGGTCTCGGTTCTGCAGGCGGCCGCCGCTGCCGTCGAGCAGGCCGCCGGCGACTGCGCCGGACTGTCCGACGGACTGGCCGCCGCCGGCGACGCGGCAGCAGCTGCGCTGGAGCGCACTCCCGACCAGTTGGCAGTGCTCGCCGAAGCCGGGGTGGTCGACGCGGGCGGGCGCGGGCTGCTGGTGCTGCTGGACGCCCTGACCGCGACGGTCACCGGCCATGCGCCGGTGCGCCGAACCTACCTGCCTGCGATCACTCCCGCCCACCACGACGTCACCGAGGCCGCACCGCCGCAGTTCGAGGTGATGTACCTGCTCGGCGACTGCGACACCGCCGGTCTGGATCGGCTTCGTGCGGTGCTGGACGGCCTGGGCGACTCGGTGGCCCTGGCCCGGGCGGCCGACGATCGGCATTCGGTGCACGTGCACACCGACGACGCCGGCGCCGCCGTCGAAGCCGGGCTGGCGGTCGGTGCGGTGAGCCGCATCCGCATCTCGGCGCTGTCCACCGGCCGGGTCGCCCCGGGAGGCTGGAGCCGGCAACGGGCCGTGCTGGCCGTCGTGGACGGCGACGGCGCCGCAGAGCTGTTCGGCGAGGAGGGGGCCTGCGTGGTGCGCCCGGACGCCGAGCTGATGGAACCGGATGACGGAGTCAGCGCCGATCAGCTGCTGCGGTCCCTGGTCGACACCGGCGCCGCACAGGTGATGGTGCTGCCCAACGGCTATGTCGCCGCCGAGGACCTGGTGGCCGGCTGCACCGCGGCCATCGGCTGGGGCATCGATGTGGTGCCGTTGCCGTGCGGATCGATGGTGCAGGGCCTGGCGGCGCTGGCCGTCCACGATCCGGCGCGGCAGGCCGTCGACGACGGCTACACGATGGCGCGGGCAGCGGCCGGATCACGGCACGGATCGGTGCGCATCGCCGGCGAACGGGCGCTCACCTGGGCCGGGGCCTGCGATCCCGGGGATGGGCTGGCCATCTCCGGCGACGAGGTCGTCGTGGTGGCCCAGGATGCCGGAACCGCGGCGACCCGGCTGATCGACCTCCTGCTGAGCTCCGGCGGTGAACTGGTCACGGTGTTGATCGGTGCGGCGGCCGGAGGCGATGCCGGGGCTCTCTCCGACCTGCTGGCGGCCCACGTTCACCGCCGTCATCCGGGGACCGAGTTCACCAGCTACCGGACCGGCCACCGCGGCGACGTGCTGCTGATCGGAGTCGAGTAGCCGTGGCATCCCTGACCGACCGCCTGGACTCCGTCCTGGGCGCCAAGGCCGCCCGGGCCCTCGAGGACGTCTTCGCCATCCGCACCGTTGACGATCTGTTGCGCCACTATCCCCGCAAGTACAGCCAGGGCAGCACCGTCCGCGGCGAGGACGACGACCCGCCTGAGGAAGGTGAGCACATCACCGTCGTCGGTGAGATCGAGAAGGCCGACGTGCGCTGGACCAACCGGGCCCCCCGCCGGGAATACCTGGTCATCACCCTGAGGAACCGCCGAGCCGGAGCCTCCAGGGTGACCGCCACGTTCTTCAACGCGAAGTACCTCAAGAAGGATCTGGTGGCCGGGACCAGGCTGATGCTGTCCGGGGAGGTCGGCTATTTCAAGGGCACCATGCAGCTGACGCACCCGGACTTCCTGGTGCTGGACTCCCCGAAGGGCCGGATGGTCGGCAGCAAGTCGCTGAAGACGATCGCCGGCACCGCCGGAGCGGGCGAGCTGGACATGTCGGCGTTCGAGCGCGACTTCTTCCCGATCTACCCGGCCAGTGCCAAGTTGCAGAGCTGGGACATCTACGCCTGCGTCCGCCAGGTGCTCGCCGTCTTGGACCCGATACCCGAACCCCTGCCGGAAGCTGTTGTGCGGGAACGTCATCTGCTCAGCGAGGACCACGCACTGCGGGCCATCCACCTCGCCGAGAGTGAGAAGGAGCGCGAACGTGCCCGGGAGCGCTTGACCTTCGACGAGGCGGTGGGACTGCAGTGGGCGCTGGTGCAGCGCCGCCACGGCGAACTGGCCGGGTCCGGGCCGCCGGCGCCGAAGCGATCCGAAGCCCTGCTGGATGCGTTGGAAGCCCGGTTGCCGTTCGAGTTGACCGCCGGCCAGCGAGAGGTGCGGGCCGTCATCGAGGAGGAGCTTGCCGGAACCAAACCGATGCACCGTTTGCTGCAGGGTGAGGTGGGCTCCGGCAAGACGATCGTCTCAGTGCTGGCGATGCTCCAGATGGTCGACGCCGGATACCAGTGCGCGCTGCTCGCCCCGACGGAAGTCCTTGCCGCCCAGCATGCCCAGTCGCTCCGGTCGGTACTGGGGCCGCTCGGGATGGCGGGCCAGTTGGGCGGCGACGACCGCGCCACCCGGGTGGCGCTGCTGACCGGATCGATGACCGCCGCACAGAAGCGCGAGGTGCGCGACGACGTCGCCTCCGGAGGGGCCGGCATCGTGATCGGCACCCACGCCCTGCTCCAGGACGCCGTCGAGTTTCACCGCCTCGGACTGGTTGTGGTGGACGAACAGCACCGCTTCGGCGTCGATCAGCGAGACCGCCTGCGCGCCAAGGCCCCCGAAGGACTGACCCCGCACCTGCTGGTGATGACGGCCACACCGATTCCGCGCACCGTTGCCCTCACCGTGTATGGCGATCTGGAGACCTCCACCCTGCGTGAGCTTCCTCGTGGCCGTCAGCCCATCACCACCACAACCATTTTCGTCAACGAGAAGCCCCAGTGGCTGGCCCGCGCGTGGGAGCGGGTCGGCGAGGAGGTCACCGCCGGGCGACAGGCCTATGTGGTGGCCTCCCGCATCGACGAGAGCGACAAGGCGGATGCCGAGCAGCACGGGCCGCCGCCGATCCCCGTTGTCACGCTCCACGAGCATCTTCGGCACGGACCGCTGTCCGGGCTGAGGTTGGGGCTCATGCACGGGAGGCTGCCGGCCGAGGAGAAGGACGCCGTGATGGCGGCCTTCCGGGCCGGTGAACTCGACGTCCTGGTCTGCACCACGGTGATCGAAGTCGGCGTCGACGTCCCCAATGCGACCGCGATGGTGGTGATGGACGCCGACCGTTTCGGGATCAGCCAGCTACACCAGCTTCGCGGGCGCATCGGGCGCGGCTCGCACCCCAGCCTGTGTCTACTGGCGACCAACCTTCCACCGCACTCCAAAGTCGGCGAACGACTTGAGGCGGTGGCCGCGACGCACGACGGCTTCGCTCTGGCCGAGCTGGACCTGCAGGAGCGCCGGGAAGGAGATGTGTTGGGCCACAGCCAGTCCGGTCGTCCCACCAAACTGCAGTTCCTGTCGCTGGCCGAGCACCACGACGTGATTCTCGCGGCTCGTGAGCTGTGCCAGACGATCCATGCCGCCGATCCGGATCTCCCCGGCATGGCCGTCCTCGCCGGCCAGTTCACCGGTACCGACCGGATCGACTACCTGGACAAGGCGTGACGCGCGGGCACCTCCTGTGGTTGGCCGCGGCGGCGGCACTGGCCGTCCTCGTTGCCGCGCAGGTGCTCTCCGGTGCCGGAAATCGCCACGTCACCGCCGGCGCCGGGGCGCCGACGGTCACGCCGGGATCCGACGTGATTGCCGGACTCATGGTGGTGCCCCGGCGTATTCGGGGAAACGATTACCGCCGTTCGGCTTTCGGCCAGGCCTGGGATGATGACAACAGCGCGCCGGGTGGGCACAACGGATGTGACACCCGCGACGACATCCTGACTCGTGACCTGGTGGAGAGAACCCACGTCAGTACCAAGCGGTGCCCGCAGGCGGTCGCGGCAGGAACGCTGCGCGACCCCTACACCAACGGCACCGTCGCCTTCGTCCGCGGCGAACAGGTTGGGGCATCGGTGCAGATCGACCACATCGTGCCACTGGCCTTTGCCTGGGACATGGGTGCGCGGGACTGGCCCGACCCGCTGCGCAAGCGTTTCGCCAACGACCCGGCCAATCTTTTGGCGGTGGCGGGGCGGGCCAACCAGGACAAGGGCGACCTGCCGCCGGGGGAGTGGATGCCTCCGAATTCCGCGTTCCGGTGTCAGTACGCGATGCAGTTCATCGCGGTGCTGCGCGGCTACCGCATACCCGTGGACGAGGCGTCGGCCCAGGAACTGCGACGCGCGGCGGCCAGCTGTCCGAACAGCTGACCGTCGCGCTCGGCATTGTCACTGCTCAGCGGGCGTGCTTGCCCCGCGCACCCTTATGGGCGCCGCGGCCGTTGCCGGCATTGGCACCGTTGTCGGATGCTACGGCCTGCTTCTGCGCGGCCGGAGCGGAAATCTCCTGCAGCGCAGGGCCTTCCGAGACAGAATCGTCCGGCGCGGTGAGCGCTTCCGCTGGGGCGACGGCCTCCGTGACGACCGGAGCCGGGGATTGCACCGCGGCGGCGACCTTGGCCTGCGCCGGTGGGGTCACCAGCATCTGTTCGCCGAGGTACTGACCCAAGCCGATCACCGATCCATAGAAGCCCTCGCGGATGCCCGGGTCGGTGACGGTGACCGAGGTGCCGTCCGGCCTGGGCAAGTTGGAGATCTTGTAGCTGATCGTGGCGGCCAGGCTGTCGAAGGCGGTGCCGCCGCTCCAACTCTCCGGTGCCGCAAGCGTGCCGCTGGCAGGCACCGCGTTGAGCAGGCCACCCATGTTGAGCCCGATGCTCTTGACCTCGGGCGGCAGCGGAGCCAGCGCGTTGGCGACCCCGGTCAGGTCTAGGTAGCCCGCGCCGTTGAGCACGGCGTTGGTGACGTTGGCCGGGATGTTGATGAGCTCGTTGATGGCCCCGGTGACGTCACCTTCCTGGAAGTACTGTCCGACGGCCGTGAAGCTGCGGGTCAACTGGATCACCGGGGCGAGCAGCGTGCCGAGCAGGCCGATCAGTTCGCCGCTATAGGGGGTCGCGGTGAAATTGATGATCGGCTGGAGTTTGGCGTAGGTCTCCTGACCGAGCACCGCCGGTAGCAACGCGAACACCGACTGCTGGCTGAGCGGAACGTCGAGGACGGGGATGGTCGTGACCGGCACCGGGGAGATGTACTCCCCAACGGGATCCCCCGGGGACCAGGGCGACTGGAAGAAGGTCTGGACGTTGTTCCAGATCTGTCCGGGGATGAGGCCGCCGTTACCCGACGCCAGTTCGTTGAAGTAGGTGACCTGATTTGCCGAGATGGTCTGGATGAGCGGCACCGGCTTCTGCAGGTAGAACTCGGTCAGCGCCGTGAAGTTCTGGACGGCCAGCGTGACGGTGTCGACCCAGGGGGTGATCGGGTCGATCGTCGAGGCGAGGGTGACTGCGAGGTTGCCGACGGCTCGTTCATGGGCGAGAGCCATGTTGTCGGGGATGGGCTGGACCGGTGCGAGAGCGATGGCGCTCGCACCCAGTGCAGCGACACCCGCGGTACGTCGAGAGCGATGCGTGATGCGCATAGTCAGACTCCATTCCCTGTGATTGACCTGATATAAAGCTGAGTCTTCTCCCCGGAACCAGGCGTCGTCCCGGGAATTGCGAAACGCGGCGGTCAGCTGTCGAAACAGCTGACCGCCGCGCTCGGCGTTGTTATTGCTTAGCCGGCGTGCTTGCCGCGTGAGCCCTTATGGCTGCTGCGGCTGCTGCCGGCGTTGTCGCTGTCGGCAGCGCTCTTCTTCGCGGCCGGAGCGGAAACCGCCTGCACTGCAGGTGCTTCCACCTCGGCTGCGGCCTCAGCCGGGGCTTCCACCGCAGCCTGGATGTCAGCGACGGCGGGAGCCGGGGCTTCCACCGCGGCGGGGACCTCGGCGACGATCGCCGCCGGCGTCTCTGCCTCAACCGGGGCTGCTTCGACGGCCGCGGGCGCAACGGCGGCAGCCGGGGAGATGGCCGCCATCGGCGTCGCCGGCGGGGTGACCAGCATTTCCTCGCCCAGGAACTGGCCCAGGCCGATCACCGAACCGAACCAGCTCACCGGGATGCCGGGATCGTTGACATTGACCACCGGACGCCCGAGCGGCGGAAGGCCGTAGTCGATGTTGGCGGCCACGGAGTCGAACGCCGTGCCGCCGGCCCACGCCGTGGGCGCCTCGATCGTGCCCTCGGAGGGAACCCCGGGGCTGATCAGCCCGCCCAGGTTGAGGCCGATGCTCTTCACCTCTGGCGGGAGCGGGGCGATCGCGTTGGCCACGCCGGTCAGGTCCAGGTAGCCCGCTCCGTTGAGCACGGCGTTGGTGACGTTGGCCGGGATATTGATCAGCTCGTTGATGGCCCCGATGACGTCACCCGCCTCGAAATAGGCGCCGACGGCGGTGAAACTGCGGGTCAATTGCACCAGTGGCGCGAGTAGCGGCGCGATGAGACCGATCGCCTGGCCGCTGTAGTGGGTCGCGGTGAAGTCGATGATCGGCTTGAGTTGGGTGTAGGCGTCGCCCAACACCGTCGGCAGCAGATTGAAGGCGAATTGCTGGCTGATCGGGATGCCCAGCGGAACGGTAGCGGTGACAGGGACGCTGGAGATGTACTCCCCGACGTAGTTCCCCTCATCGTTGGTGGCACCGGCCGACCACGGTGCCTGGAAGAACGTCTGGACGTTGCCCCAGATCTGTCCGGGGATGAGGTCGGCGTTGCCCGAGGTCAGTTCGTTGAAGTAGGTCACGGTGTTGGCGCCGACCGTCTGCAGCAGCGGGAACGGCTTCTGCACGTAGAAGTCGAAAAGCTGCTTGATGTTGGAGGCGGAGAGTTTGAAGGTGTCGACCCAGGGGGTGATCGGGTCGATCGTGGAGGCCAGCGTCACCGCGAGGTTGCTGACAGCGCGTTCCTGGGCGAGTGCGACGTGGTCGGGGATGGGCTGGACCGGCGTGAGGGCGATGGCGCCCGCGCCGAGTGCAGCGACACCCGCGGTGAGATAGGAGCGATACGTGATGTTCATGGTCAGGTTCCTTTCCCTGTGACTTACCTGATAAAAAATGACTATAGCTGAGAAATTCCTGAGCGCTAGGGCTCGGGCGATTTTCTTCCCCGGGAATGCGAAACGCGGCGGTCAGCTGTCGAAACAGCTGACCGCCGCGCTCGGCGTTGGTTACTTAGCTGGCGTGCTTACCGCGTGCGCCCTTATGGCTGGTACGGCCGCTGCCGGCATTGTCGTTGTTGTCCGAGGCCGCGGCCTGCTGCTGGGCAACAGGAGCGGAAACCACCTGCGGCGCAGGCGCTTCCACGATGTCCGCGATTTCGGCGACGGCCGGTGCCGGATCATCGGCGACAGCCGGGGCCGGTGCCTCGACCGCCACCGGGGCGTCGGCGACGACTGCTACCGGGGCCTCCGCCACGACCGCGGGTGTTTCCACGACCGCGGGCGCTGCTTCGGCCGCGGCGATGGCCGCCGTCGGCGCCGGCGGACGCGGGACCAGCATCGCCTCGGACAGGAACTGGCCGAGGCCAATCACCGAGCCGAACCAGCTCACGGGCAGACCCGGGCTCTTGATCTCGAGGCCGCCGACCCCCGCCTCGACGGCGATGTTGTCGAACAGCGTGCCGCCGTTAAGCGACGTGGGTGCGGCAAGCGTCCCCTCAAAAGGAACCGGGGGGCTGATCAGGCCACCGAGATTCAGCCCGATGCTCTTGATGGTTTCCGGCAGCGGGGAAATGGCGTTGACCACCCCGGTCAGGTCCAGGTAACCCGCGCCGTTGAGCACGCCGTTGGTGACGTTGGCCGGGATGTTGATGAGCTCGTTGATGGCCCCGATGACGTCACCTGCCTCGAAGTAGGCGCCGATGGCGGTGAAGCTGCGGGTCAGCTCGATCAGCGGTGCGAACAGCGGCCCGACGATGCCGGCCACCTGGCCGCTGTAGTGATTCGCGGCGAAGGCCAGCAGCGGTGCCAATGTGGCGGCCTGTGCTTCGGGGAGAACCCCCGGCAGGATTGCGTAGAGCGCCCGCTGGCTCAACCCGTCTGGGAGGAAGACCGGGATCTTGTTCGTGATCGGCACGTTGGAGATGAAGTCGCCCTGGTAGAACGCGGGATCTCCGCAGGGGTCGGTGGCGCAGGCACCCGGGCTCCACGGCGCCTGGAAGAACGTCTGGATGTTGCCGCCGATCTGGCTGAAGATCTGCTGGAAGTCCGGCAGTTCGCCGAAGTAGGTGACGGTGTTGGCCGCGATGGTCTGGATCAGCGGGAAGGGCTTCTCGAGGTAGAACCCAAGCAGGCTCTGGATGTTCTGGGCGGAGAGTTTGATCGTGTCGACCCACGGGGTGATCGGGTCGATCGTGGAGGCGAGGCTGACCGCGAGGTTGCTGACGGCCCGTTCCTGCGCGAGTGCCATGTGGTTGGGGATGGGCTGGACCGGCGTGAGGGCGATGGCGCCCGCGCCAATCGCAGCCACTCCCGCGGTGAGATAAGAGCGATATGTGACGTGCATGTGATCAGACCCCTTCGTATGACCTAACTGACAGGGTCGAACACTAGTCTTAAGAATTTCTAAACGTTATTAAAAACGCCCAAACTTCGTTACGACTTTCTCAGTCGCCGGCGGTCGCCCTGGAGTCCTTCACCCGTTGGGCTGGGTCGGTCGCGCTGGGGCTGAGCGCGGTTGCCGAGTGCCAAACGCGGCGGTCAACTGGTCGGGCAGATGACCGCCGCGCTCGGCGTCGGTTGTTACTTAGCTGGCGTGCTTGCCGCGCGCACCCGTATGACCGGTACGGCTGCTGCCGGCGCTGCCATCGTTGTCGGATGCCGCTGCCTGCTTCGACGCGGCTGGCGAGGAAACCACCTGCGGCGCAGGCGCTTCCACCTCGGCCGGGATGTCGATGACTACCGGGTCGGGGTCATCGGCGACGGCCGGAGCAGCTTCCACCGGGGCCGGGGCTTCCACCGCGGGGGCTTCGGAGACGACGGCCGCCGCGGCCGCCGCTTGCACCGCAGGGGGTGCCACGACCGCCGCCGCAGCGGGCCCGACGGCCGCTGTGGGTGCCGGCGGCGGGGTCACCAGTATCGCCTTACTCAGGAACTGGGGCAGGCCGATCCCCGTTCCAAACGTGCCCACGGGCAGGCCACCGAAATCAATACCCACCGTGCCGGCGACGCTATCTAACGCGGTCCCACCCGACCACTCCGTGGGTGGATTCTCGGGGTCGCTCAGCGTCCCGTTGAGGGGAACGACGTTGAGCAGTCCGCCCAGATTCACGCCGAGGCTCTTGATCGTGCCGGGGGGAACCGGCAGCAATTTCTCGGCGAACCCGGTCAGGTCCACAAAGCCCACCCCATTGAGGACGGCGTTGGTCATGGCGGCCGGGATGTTGATGAGTTCGTTGAGCGCCTCCATGCCCTTGCCCTCCCGGAAGAACTGACCGACGGCGGTGAAACTCTTGACCACCTGCACCAACGGGGCGACCAGGGGCCCGACCAGGCCGAGTACCAGGCCGCTGACGGGGGTGTTCAGGAGGTTCGCGATCGGCGCGACCTGGCCGGGCAAGTCGCATCCTTCTTTCCCCTTGGAATCATTGCACTGAATCCACGAGCTGAAGACGAGTTGATTGATGACATTCATCAAATTTGCCGGCGAGCTTGCCCTTAGTCCGGTCGCCGTCACGGTTTCGGTATTGGAGAGATACTCGCCCTTGGCAATGTCCACCGGTTCTGGGAAGAAGGGTGATGTGAGCTTAAACACCTCTCCCGGGCTGAACGGCGCCTTGAAGAACGTCGTGAAGTTGTTCGCGATCTGGCCGGGGATGAGCCCGGCGTTACCCGAGAACAGTTCTTTGACGTAGGTCACCTGGTTGGCGACGACCGTCTGCAGCAGCGGGAACGGTTTCTGCAGGTAGAACTCCGTCAGCGTCTTGATGTTGGCCCCGGCGGTTTTGAAGGTGTCGACCCAGGGGGTGATGGGGTCGATCGTGGCGGCAAGGGTGACCGCGAGGTTGGCGACAACCTCTTCCTGGGCGAGTGCCATGTGGTGGGGGATGGGCTGGACCGGCGTGAGGGCGATGGCGCCCGCGCCGAGGGCAGCGATGCCCGCGGTGAGGTGAGAGCGGACAGTAAC
>CAISDL010000071.1 GCA_903884065.1 uncultured Actinomycetes bacterium
CGTTCGGCTGGCCGCGGCCATCTCGACGATGACGGTGTCGCTGTTCTACCTGCTGGCCCAGATGGCCGGCGCAGGCGGGCTGGTCGCGCTGCTGCTCGACATCAACAGCCGCTTCGCGCAGTCCATCGTCATCGCGATCGTCGGCGTGCTGATGATCGTCTACGTCCTCATCGGCGGCATGACCGGCACGACCTGGGTGCAGATCATCAAGGCCGTTCTGCTGATCGCCGGCGCGGGGTTCATGACCGTGCTGGTGCTGGCCAAGTTCGGCATGAACATCTCCCACATTCTCGGCTCGGCGCAGGAGATGGTCTCCCAGTCCACCACCAAGGGTGTCTCCAGCCGCGACGTGCTGGCTCCGGGTGCGCAGTACGGCACCTCGACGACGTCGAAGATCAACCTGCTCTCACTGGGCATCGCCCTGGTGTTGGGTACCGCCGGCCTGCCGCACGTGCTGATGCGGTTCTACACGGTGCCCACCGCCCGGGAAGCCCGCCGTTCGGTGGTCTGGGCGATCGGCCTCATCGGCGCCTTCTACCTGTTCACCTTGATCCTGGGCTACGGGGCCGCGGCAATGGTCGGGCCGGACACGATCCTGAAGGCTCCGGGCGGTCAGAACTCCGCCGCCCCACTGCTGGCCTTCGAACTCGGAGGCACGATCCTGCTCGGCGTCATCTCCGCGGTGGCCTTCGCGACGATCCTGGCGGTGGTGGCCGGCCTGACCATCACCGCGTCGGCCTCCTTCGCCCACGACGTGTACGCCAGCGTGCTCAAGAGCCACAAGGTCACCGAGGACGAGCAGGTCAAGGTCTCGCGTATCACCGCGGTGGTGCTGGGGGTGCTGGCGATCGGCCTGGGAATCCTGGCCAACGGTCAGAACGTGGCGTTCCTGGTGGCCCTGGCGTTCGCGGTCGCGGCCTCGGCGAACCTGCCGACCATCCTGTACTCGCTGTACTGGAAGCGGTTCAACACCCGGGGAGCGCTGTGGAGCATGTACGGCGGACTCATCAGCTGCATCGTGCTGATCGTCTTCTCCCCCGCGGTGTCCGGCGCGAAGACCTCGATGCTCCCCGGCTCGGACTTCCACTGGTTCCCGCTGTCCAACCCGGGCATCGTGTCGATCCCGCTGGCGTTCATCCTCGGCATCGTCGGGACGCTGACGTCACGCGACACCGGAGATCCGGAACTCAACGCGGAGATGGAAGTTCGCTCGCTGACCGGAGTGGGAGCGGAGAAGGCGACCCACCACTAGGCAACGGGCGGGCGGGTTCTAGCCGCCGCTGCGGCGCCGGAACTCCCGCCGGTTCTCGACGGGGCCGTGCGCCTGGGACTGCTTGCCCACTCCGTCGGCGCGTGCGGCGGCGCCTAGGGAGTTCGCCTTCTTGCGTTCCAGCGCCTCACGGAACTTGCGCTTGGTCTCGTTCTCGTCCTGCGGGTCGGGCTCCGACTTGGCCATGGCGCCAGCCTAACCCGGGTGTGCGGCAGTGCCGAGTTCAGCGCCTGCCGGGCGGCATGCCGTAAAGGTGGCCGATCGGCAGACGCAACAGCACCCGCCGATCGAGGACCATCGCGTGGCGGTACTCATCCCAGTCGGGATGTTCCCCGGCGATGGCGCGATACAGCGCCACCAGTGACTCGACGGTGGCGTCGTCGGCGGCCGCGGCGGGCGGACTGAGCACGGCGTCGCCCTCGGCCACCGAGTAGGACCAGCCGTCGTCGGAACTCACCAGCAGCGAGGCCCTCGGGTCGCGGCGCAGGTTGCGGGTCTTGGCACGGGACTCGGTGATCGACACCTCGATGGTCAGCGCGCGCGGGTCGAGGTGATAGGTCACGTTCGACAATTGCGGCCGGCCGTCGCCTTTGATGGTGGCCAGCACGCCCAGCGAGTTGTCGGCGATCAACGCCAGCAGTTTGTCGTCGAAAACCTGGCGGGTCATGGATCCGAGCCTACGTGGGCGACCGCCCGATCATGACCCGCTACGCCGCTTTCCTGCGCGGCGGCCATGGACCACGGACCAGGAACCTGCGCCCGCCGGGCACGGTGCTGCGCGAGTAAGTTGGGCGCGGTGAACGATCGCAACGCCGAGTCCGCGGCCCTGACCGGAGTCTCCGAAACCGCGCTGATGACGTTGAACGGCCGGGCCCACCAGGCGGGCCTGTCCGACGCCATCATCGACGACCCCATGGCCATCCGTCTGCGCGACGCCTTCACCACGACCTACGGCGTCGACTACGACAAGTTCGGCCGCCGCGGTCAGGAGATGGCGCTGCGTTCGCTGGCCGCCGACCGGTGCACCATCGAGTATCTGCGTGCGCATCCCAAGGCCACCATCGTGGCGCTGGCGGAGGGGTTCCAGACCAGCTTCTGGCGCCTCGACAAGGCGGTGCCCGATGCGCAATTCCGGTGGATCTCGGTGGACCTCCCGCCGGTGATCGAACTGCGTGAGCGGTTGTTGCCCGCCTCACCGCGGATCACCAACATCGGCCAGTCCGCGCTGGACTACAACTGGATGGACAGGGTCGACACCCATGACGGCGTGTTCATCACTGCCGAGGGGCTGCTGATGTACCTGCAGCCCGACGAGGCGATGGGTCTTATCCGAGAGTGCGCCAAGCGTTTTCCCGGCGGACAGATGTTCTTCGACCTGCCGCCGACGATCCTCAAGAAAGTCGCCCCGAACGGGATCCGCGCCACCAAGCAGTACCGGGTGCCGCCCATGCCGTTCAGCCTGTCGATCAACCAGTTGCGGGCACTGGTGGACCGGGTTCCCGGGCTGAAGGCCGTCCACGACGTGCCGATGCCGGCGGGGCGCGGTTTCGCCTTCAAGACCGTGTTCCCGGCGTTCTGGCATTTCGGGCCGATGAAGCCGTTCCGGGGCGTCTACGCCCTGCTCGACTTCGGCTGAGCCGCTAGCCGAACTCGGCGTCCAGATAGCGCCGCGCTTCGCCGCCGCCGAGACCGAGGGCCCGCGTCGCGTCCGCGTACACCCGGGCGGCGGCGGCCATCGCGGCATCGGTGGGATCGCGCCGGGCGACGAAAGTCCCCTGCCGCCCGCGGGTTTCGATGATGCCGGCGGTCTCCAGTTCCCGGTATGCACGGGCCACGGTGTTGGGCGCGAGCGCGAGTTCGGCGGCCAGGTCCCGAACGGTGGGCAGCCGGGAGCCCGGGGCCAGCCGGCCGTCCCGCACGGCGCCGATCACCGCGGTACGCAACTGATCGAACAGCGGCGCCGTCGACGTGGGATCCACTCGCAACCACTGCACGCGCCCAGTATCGCCGACGCCCCGACCGCACCGGCTATCTTGGGAACGTGCGAATCGCGGTGTTCAGCGGCGCGGGGATCTCCGCCGAGAGTGGGGTGCCGACGTTTCGCGACGACGAGACCGGGCTGTGGTCGAAGTACGACCCCTACGAGATCTCCAGCACCGACGGCTGGCAGAAGCATCCCGAGCGGGTGTGGGCGTGGTATCTGTGGCGCCACCACCTGGTCAAGGACGTTCAGCCCAACGCCGGCCACCGCGCCGTGGCGATGTGGCAGGACTACGCCGACGTCACCGTCATCACCCAGAACGTCGACGACCTGCACGAGCGGGCCGGCAGTCGCGCGGTGCACCACCTGCACGGCAGCCTGTCCGAATTCTGGTGTGACACCTGCGGATCCCGCTATCACGGGCCGCTGCCGGATATGACCGAACCCAGGCTGGAGGCGACTCCGCTGAACTGTGAGTGCGGCGGGCTGATCCGGCCGGGCATCGTGTGGTTCGGGGAGCAGTTGCCCGACGAACCGTGGCAGGCCGCCGTCCGAGCGGTGGGGACCGCCGATCTTTTGGTGGTCGTCGGGACCTCGGGGCTCGTCTACCCGGCCGCCGCGCTGCCGGAGGTGGCGTTGGCCAACGGCGCGACGGTGATCGAGGTCAATCCCGACCCCACGCCGATCTCGGACTCCGTGACGGTCAGCATGCGGGAGGCGGCCGGCGTCGCGCTGCCGACGCTGCTTCAGCGCCTGCCCGAACTCCTGGGTTCCTGAGCGGCTTTCACCGCACGGCCGACGGCGACTTCCGACACCGGCATCGGCACCCACCCGGGGAACGTCCACTGGTGACGCGCCACGTCCACGGAGAAACCCGCCTCGGTGATCGCGCGTTCGGTGTCCCGGTGGGTGTGGCAGTTGCCGGAGATCCGCGGCCACACGGTGGCATCGGCCAGTCGCTGCAACGAGCCACGCCAGCCCGAACTGGCGACATGCTCGAAGTACCTGAGCTCACCGCCCGGTTTGAGCATCGAATTCAACTGGCGCAGAACCCGATCCGGATTCTCCACCGAGCACAGCACCAGCGAGCACACGACCGCGTCGAACAGCTCAGCGTCCGGTAGCGCCTCGATGGTGGACTCGATGACGGTGACCGGTACCGACGCGGCCGCGGCGGCCTCCTGCGCCTTGGGCGCCAACCTGGGCTCCGGCTCGAGGGCGATCACCTCCCGGACGGTGTCTGGGTAGAAGGCGAAGTTGGTGCCGGTGCCCGCGCCGACTTCCAGTACCCGGCCGGACAGGCCGGCGAGGTTCTCCGCGCGGAGGCGGCGCAGCAGCGGCGTCTCATGCGCCGACATCACCGTCCACAGTCGGGCGAAGAACGGATGGTCGAGGGTTTTCCCGGCGGTCTTGTCGGTCACGTCCCCACTGTAACCAGCGGGTCGGCCGCCCCGGGCCGGCGATCGACGGGCTCCTCGGTCAGGCCGATTCGCTCATGCAGTCGGGCCAGCGGCGCCGGGGCCCACCAGTTCCATCTCCCCATCACCTGCATGAACGCCGGCAGCAGCGCCATTCGCACGAGCGTGGCATCGACCAGCACTGCCAGGGTCAGCCCCAGCCCGAAGATCCGCATGAACGACACCTGCGCGGCGATCAGCGCGGCGAAGGCGATGGCCATGATCAGCGCCGCAGCGGTCACCACCCGCCCGGTGCGTGCGAGCCCCAGTGCCACACTCTCGTCGCTGTCGGTTCGGGTACCACCGGACTGGAGCCAGTGCTCCCGAATGCGCGCCAGCAGGAACACCTCGTAGTCCATCGACAAGCCGAAGGCGACGCAGAACATCAGGACCGGGACGTTGGCCTCCATGGTTCCGGTCGGCGTGGTGCCCAGGGCGCCGAGATGACCCTCCTGGAACACCCAGACCATCGCTCCGAACGCCGCCGACAGCGACAGCACGTTGAGGATGATGGCCTTCACCGGCAGCACCAGGCTGCCGGTGAGCAGGAACAGCAGCACGAAGGTGATGACACCGATAACGCTGAGCACCAACGGCATCCGCGAGGTGACGGCGGCGACGACGTCTCGGTTGATCTGCGCCCCACCGCCGAAGATCACGCCGCGTCCCGCCGGTTCGGGAACCGCGTGCAGACGTTCGAGTTGGTCCTTCGAGGTCTGCGAGAACAGCGGCGCGGTGCTGCGGACCGACAGGAACGCGCTGCCGTCGGCGATGCCGGCAGGCGCTGAGGGCGGGCCGACCCGGTTCCCGTCGACGAAGGTTCCGCCGGGCGCGGAGACCAGCGAGACGTCGGGCACCCGGGACAGGTCGGCGGCATAGCGATCGAATTCGGCCTCCGTCGCTCCCCTCGCCTCCGGGATCGCGATGCTCACGCCGGTGCTGAAGTCGCTCGCGAAGTCGTCGCGCAGCAGGTCGCCGACCTGGTGTGCGGAGGCGGTCGGCGGGAGAACCCGGTCGTCGGGGCTGCCGAATTGGATCCGCAGGAAAGGCGTTCCCAACAGGACGAGCAGGGCGATGATGGCCGTCCCGATCGGGATCGCCCGGCGCATGACCGCTTTGGTCGACCGGTACCAGAACAACTGATCGACGGGTTTGGCGACCGGTTCGGGCCGGCGCAGGACGCGCCGCAGCCAGCGCCGGATATCCAGGGCTTCCAGACGGGGGCCGAGCGCAACGATCGCGGCCGGGGTGACGATCACCGCGGCCGCGGCAGCGAACGCGACGGTCGCGACTCCTGAGTAGGCGAACGACTTCAGGAAATACATCGGGAACACCATCAGCACCGACAGCGAAAGCGCCACCGTCATCGCGGAGAACAGCACGGTGCGTCCCGCGGTGCACATCGTGCGCACCAGGGCATCGTGCGGCGTTGCGCCACTTCCGATCTCGTCGCGGTAGCGGCTGACGATCAGCAGGGTGTAGTCGATGGCCAGGGCCAGGCCCAGCGCGGAGGTGATGTTCAGCGCGAAGATCGACACCTCGGAGAAACTCGTGATCAACCGCAGCACGGACATCGCGCCCAGAATCGCCATCAGGCCGACGACCAACGGCAGCAGAGCGGCGGCCACGCCGCCGAACACCCAGACCAACACCAGGAAGCTCAGCGGGACGGCGATCGCCTCCATGCGCATGAGGTCGCGTTTGGTCTGCTGATTGATCTGCGTGTAGATCATCGATGTGCCGCCGGCCCGGACCGTCACGCCGTCGGAGCGGTCACCGACGATCTGCTTGGTCAGCGCTGCTGCATAGATCTGCGCGTTGTTCTCCCCGCCGTCCATGGTGGCGACGACGAGGCCGGTCTTTCCGTCGGTGCTGATGAGTTCGGCAGCAGCGGCCGGTGGCGACGTCCAGGGGGAGGTCACGGTCAGCACGTTGGGCGACGCGTCGAGACGTGCAGCGATATCGGCGCCGACGGACCGCGCCGGCTCGTTGGTGGCACCGGCCGGATCGGTGACGGTGAAGAGAAGAGTTTGATCGCTCTGACCGAACTTCTCGCTGAGCAGTCGCGCGGCGCGGGCCGATTCCGAGCCGGGATCCTGAAAGCCGCCGGACGACAGATGATTGGCGACCGGGATGCCGAACACCGCGGTGACGACGGCCAACAAGGCCGCAAAGGCCAGGATCCGTCGCGGCGAGCGCAGTGCCAGCCGGGCGATTCCGTGCAGCACAGCCCCGTCCCTTCCACCGCCTGAGCGAACTTCTGATCAATTCCGAGTCTGGCCGGGGGCCCCGGACGGGTCAACCGCAGCGGAGGGCGGTAACCCGCCGGTAAGAATTGCCACCAAACTCCGAAACGTGACTCAATGAATCCTTAATCGTGACCTCTACGGTAAGCCCATGTGGATCGACGACACCAGCGCTGATGTCATCAAAGTTGACTTCGAAGCCCTGTATCACGGCGACGTGCTCGTGGAGGGTGACACCTCCGAGCAATTCGTCGACGTTGCCTGACATCAGGCAGAACGACGGGGCCTTCCGGGGTCCGACGTCGTACAACGGCGCGTCGATAACCACCTGACGCGAACAGACGATAAAAGTGCCCGCCTGGAATCAGGCGGGCACTTTTGCGTCTGCGGTCAGTGCGTCCTCGGGTCAGGCGAGCACCGTCGCGTCCGAGGTGACCATGCCGGCCAGCCGCCCGGTGATGATCTCCTCGGCTTCGGTGACCATGCGGCTCACCAGCTCACCGCAGGTCGGGATGTCATGGATCAGGCCCATCACGGTTCCGACCGTCCAGATGCCGGCATCGGGATCGCCGTCCTCGAACACCTTGCGCCCGCGCGAGCCGGCCACCAGTTCCATGACGTCGCCGAACTGCCCACCGCCCTTGAGGATCTCCACCACCTCGCGGGACACCGTGTTGGAGGCCACCCGGGCGGTGTTGTGCAGGCTGCGGAAGATCAGCTCGGTGCCGAGTTCGTTGCCGTCGACGATGGCCTGCTTGATGTTCTGGTGGATCGGTGATTCCGCCGTGCACATGAACCGGGTGCCCATGTTGACGCCGTCGGCCCCGAGCGCCAGAGCGGCCACCAGGCCGCGGGCGTCACCGAAACCGCCGGAGGCGATCATCGGAATCTCGATCTCCTTGGCTGCCGCCGGGATCAGGACCAGGCCAGGCACGTCGTCCTCACCGGGGTGACCGGCGCACTCGAACCCGTCGATGCTGATGCCGTCCACGCCGAGGCCCTGCGCCTTGATGGCGTGCCTGACCGAGGTGCACTTGTGCAGCACCTTGATCCCGTGATCGTGAAACATCGGCAGGTGCGGGGCGGGGTTGGATCCGGCGGTCTCGACGATCTTGATACCGGCATCGACGATCACCTGACGGTATTCGTCGTAGGGCGGCGGGGTGATCGCCGGGAGGATCGTCAGATTCACCCCGAACGGCTTGTCGGTCAGTTCGCGGGTGCGGTCGATCTCGCGGGCGAGGTCGGCCGGGGTCGGCTGGGTCAGCGCGGTGAGGAAGCCCAGTGCGCCCGCATTGGCAACGGCCGCAACGAGTTCCGCGCGACCCACCCACTGCATACCGCCCTGGGCGATCGGGTGCTCGATACCGAAGGTCTCGGTGAACTTGGTCTTCAGTGCCATGTTTCTTCTTCCTTAACTATGTCCAGGCCTAGAACGGCGTTACCGAGGTGCCATGCGGATGGCGCCGTCGAGACGGATCACCTCGCCGTTGAGCATCGGATTTTCCACGATGTGCACTGCCAGCGCGCCGTATTCGCTGGGGCTGCCCAGCCGCGACGGATGCGGCACCTGAGCGCCGAGGGAGGCTTTGGCCGGCTCGGGCAGACCGGCCAGCAGCGGTGTGTCGAACAGTCCGGGGGCAATCGTCATCACCCGGATCTGCTTGTCGGCGAGGTCGCGGGCGATCGGCAGGGTCATGCCGACGACGCCGCCCTTGGACGCCGAGTAGGCGGCCTGGCCGATCTGGCCGTCGAACGCGGCAACGGAGGCGGTGTTGATGATGACCCCGCGCTCTTTGCTGTTCTCGGGGCCGATGGGTTCGGTCTTGACCATCCGCTCGGCACCCAGGCGCAGCACGTTGAAGGTGCCGACCAGGTTGATGTTGACGATCCGGGCGAATTTGTTCAGCGGATACACCCCGCTCTTGCCCAGCACGCGGATCGCATCGCCGGTGCCGGCGCAGTTGATGACGATGCGGACGGGTCCGAGGGTCTCCGCCAGGTCGAAGGCCTTGGCGACGGCCTCTTCGTCGGTGACGTCGGCCGGCGCGAAGCGCACCCGATCACCGAGTTCCGAGTTCAATTGGGAGGCGACCTCCTCACCCTTCGAGCCGGGCAGATCGAGGATGACGACCTTGGCGCCCTCGTCGAGCAGGGCCTTGGTGGTGGCCAGGCCCAGCCCGGAGGCTCCACCGGTGACGACGGCTACCGCGTCCTTGATCTCCACTACGCGCCTTCCTTTCGACCTACTGGTTGGTTGGGAACTATACCCAGTCCCGCAACACGTCCTCGGTGTCCTCCCCCGGAGCCCGCGGCGCAGTGGGCTTGTCGGGCTGTGTGCGGGAGAACCGCGGGGCCGGCATCGGGAAGATCGAGCCGCCCTCGGTGTAGAAACCGTCGCGCTCGGTGTTGTGCGGTTCGGTCTCGATCTCTGCGAACGAGAGCACCGGGGTGACGCACGCGTCGCTGCCGGTGAAGACCTCGGCCCAATGGTCGCGGTCATGGGAGAGGAAGGTCTCGGTGAAGATCGCCCGCAGTTCGGGCCACCGGCTCACGTCGTTCTGGGCGGGCAGCGCGGCGGGGTCCAGGCCCAGCTTCTCCAGCAGTTCGGCGTAGAACTGCGGCTCGATGGAGCCGACGGCGACGTATCGGCCGTCGGCGCACTCATAGGTGTCGTAGTAGGGGGCGCCGGTGTCGAGCATGTTGGTGCCGCGGACATCGCTCCACAGTCCGGTGTGCCGGAAGGCGAACATCATCTGCGTCAACACGCTGGAGCCGTCGACCATCGCCGCGTCGATGACCTGCCCCTTACCGGAGCGCTCGCGCTCGTAGAGCGCCGACAGGATGCCGACCAGCAGGAACATCGAGCCGCCACCGAAGTCGCCGGCCAGGTTCAGCGGCGGGACCGGGCGTTCGCCGGCTCGGCCGATGGCGTGCAGCACGCCGTTGAGCGAGATGTAGTTGATGTCGTGGCCGGACTGCTGGCTGCGCGGTCCGGTCTGGCCCCAGCCGGTCATCCGGCCATAGATCAGGCGCTCGTTGACCTTCGCGCAGTCCTGCGGGCCCAGGCCGAGACGCTCGGTGACGCCGGGGCGGAAACCCTCGATCAGCACGTCGGCTTTGGCGATCAGGCCGAGAACCAGCTCGCGGTCCTTCTCGCTCTTGAGGTCGGCGGTCACCGACCGGCGGTTGCGCATCAGATAGTCACCGCTGGGGCGGGGGTTGGGCACCTTGCTCGGCCGCTCGACGCGCACCACGTCGGCGCCGAGGTCGCCGAGGATCATCGCGGCGTGCGGGCCGGGGCCGATGCCGGCCAGTTCGACCACACGCAGTCCGTGCAGAGGTCCCGCCATGCGCTGTACCGCCCTTCGTGCCAGTGATGATCCCAAGTGGCGCACGCCCCCGGCGCGGGCCCGACAGACCTTTGTACCGTGTTGACCCGTGCAGACCTACACCGGCATCGCCGACCTGACCGTCGCCCTCGAGGACCGCGTGCTGTCGGTGACCCTCAACCGGCCCGACAGCCTCAATTCGCTGACCACCCCCATGCTGACCACACTCGCCGAGACCCTCGAGCGGGCGGCGGTCGATCCCGCGGTCAAAGTGGTGCGTCTCGGCGGCGCCGGGCGCGGATTCTGCTCTGGTGCGGGAATCAGCGCCGAAGACCAAGCGGCACAAGCGGCTTCGATCTCCATCGACGATCTGCTCGTGGCGGCCAACCGCGCCGTGCAGGCCATCGTCGCGCTGCCCAAACCGGTGGTGGCGGTGGTGCACGGACCGGCAGCGGGCGTCGGGGTGTCGCTGGCCCTGGCCAGCGATGTGGTCCTGGCATCGGAGAAGGCGTTCTTCATGCTCGCCTTCACCAAGATCGGGCTGATGCCCGACGGCGGTGCCACCGCCCTGGTGGCAGCGGCGGTGGGCCGGATCCGCGCGATGCGGATGGCACTGCTCGCCGAACGCATCCCGGCCGCCGAGGCCCTCGGGTACGGCATGGTCAGCGCCGTCTATCCGCACGACGAACTGGAGGCCGCCGCAACCTCCGTCATCGGGACACTCGCGGCGGGCCCGGCGGTATCCCTGCGGCTGACCAAGCAGGCGATCAACGCCACGACGCTGACCGAATTGGACGCGGCGATCGACCGCGAGACCGAGGGCCAGCTGGTGCTGTTGAAGTCCCGCGACTTCGTCGAGGGCACCAAGGCATTTCAGCAGCGCCGCGCGCCGGGCTTCGCCGACGAGTAGCTAGAAACCGAAGACCAGTGGGAGCAGCAACACCATCATCAGCCCCCAGACCAGGTGGGTCAGGACAGGGGCCAGAACGCCGCCGGTGGCGCGGCGCTGCACACCACACACGGTCCCCAGAATCAATCCGGCGAAGGCGAGCATCGGATTGCCGGTGGCGAAGGTCGCGGCCGCGTACAACACCGTGGAGATGAGTACCGGGTAGCAGCGGCCCAGCGCGGTGTAGAGCGCACCCCGGAAGAAAAGCTCCTCGGCGACGCCGTTGATCATCGCGATCAGGACGATCAGCAACTGGGGACCATGGCTGGTGTAGACCAGCACGCGGGTGATCGGCTCGGCGACCGCCGGGATGTCGCGCACCACCAGACCGCCCGCGAGAAAAATCGCGCCGAGCAGCACGCCCATCGATGCCCCGATGATCACCGGGCGGGCCGCGGTATCGCGCCAGGTGGTCCGGCCCAGGTGCAGCGGCCCGGAGAGCAGGGCACCCAGCGTCCACACCACTGCCAGCGTCAGCGTCAGCCAGTAGAACGACGCGTCGCCCGGGGGCCGGGTCAGGGAGTAGGCCATCAACGCTGCGCCGGCCACCAGCACCACGCAGACAACCAGCCGGCGGCGGCGCACTACTGACGGCGATTCCTGGTGCGGCGAAGCCTCTTTGGTGGCCACCGCACGGATGTGGTCGATGCGCATCCTGATCACCGTACGAAATAAAGCCGCCGGAATCGATGACGCAAGACTGACGTCACCGTGCGTGACCTCACACCTTCGAGTAGGTGACTTCGGTGCGGTTTTTGGCCGGCCTCAGGGTGGAGGGCATCGGGATATCCCCCCATGGGGTCACGAGCTTGAAGGATGTCAGGTCACCGGATGCCGTGGGCATCACGGACTCGGCCGACCCGAATCCGGTGTCACCGGAGGAGAGGCGGGTGAACACCGAACCCACCGGAGGGACCTCGCCGACGCTGCCCTGGGTGACCTTGGTGACCATGATGGCTTCGCTGTGGATGCCGAACGCGTCCCATTGATTCGCGACGTCGGCATCGACCGACCCGACCTTGTTTCCGGCCGAATCGTAAACATCGAACTGCTGATAACCCTGGATCTGGACGTCCCTGGGGGGAAGTCCGTTGACCCCGCTGGGCACAAGGGCCGACACGGGAACGAAGACGTAGCCGCCGGCCCCCGAGTACGGCCAGGTGGCCGGAGATGCCGATGCGTCGATCAGCGTGAGGGCGCTCTGGCTGACGACACCGTTATTCACCTGGATCATCGAGACCTGGTCACCGGATGGAGAGGGCAGCGACGAGTAGAGGAGGAAAACATCGTCGGTTCCGGTGTAGATCACGTTGTAGACCGTGCCGACGGGTGGCACCTGGCCCGGGGCTGTGCCGACATTGATTCCGTCGTTCGCGGTCACCATGACCGCCTGGGTGTAGGTACCGATGATGTCTGCCGTGGTGGTGAAAACTCCGTCGAAGTCACCCACCGGGTTGCCGGCCGAGTCGTAGACGCTGAAGGTCTGATGCCCTTGCACGGTGCTGAACAGGGGCAGGACTCCGCTTATCGCAGTGAGGATTTCGGCGTCGGGTGCGGCCGGCGCGATGCTGAAGCCATTGCCGAGCACTATCGGTCTGTTGTCCACGGTGTGGTCGGCGATCCCTTTGGCACCGTCGAACGTTACGGCCACCGGGAGATCCCCGAGCGGAGTCGTGATGGTGAACGACACCACGTCACCGGACGGCGTGGGCATGGCGGAATACGACAAGCCGATGGGTCCGAGTTGGAAGTTGGTGATCAACGAGCCCACCGGCGGTTGTTGCCCGACGGCGACACCCACGTTGTTTCCATCGTTGGACGTGACGAGAAGTGCGGTGTACGGGAGCCCGGTGCCCCTGCTGACCAGCGCGCCGAACGTTCCCACTCGCGCGTCGGTATTCGGGTCGACGGCGTTGAACTCCTGCCGACCCTGCATCAGGGTCGGCGCACCCGGCAGGTACGTCCAGCGGCCGTAGAAGGAAGTGATGTCCTTGATGGAACCGGGTACCAGATCAAGGCCGTTGACATGAAGCGTCGGGGTCACGGTCGCCGGGCTCGGGGGGACGGGGTTGAGTGCTGAAAGGGTGAGCATCACCCCCATCTGAAGCACGGCGGTCAGGGCGAGGGCCACGACAGTGACGGTCGTTTCGAGATCCGACGTCGTCGCTTGGGGCGCGTTGTAGGCGGTCAACGTCGAGCGTGCCGGCGATGCGCTCGCCGACGACGGCGCGGTGACCGGTGACACCGACGGCGGCGTGGAGACAGCGGCCACGGCGAACGCCGGCTTCGCTGCAACGACCACGGCCGTCGGGTTCGCCTGCGGGACCACCACTTCGGCAGCGGCAGGTGCGTCGTCCACGACGACGGGGGCTGCCGCGTCGAGGGCGTCACGCGTCGGCGCCGATGCCGTGCGTCCCCGGCGCGACGACGGGGGGTCACGGTCGGCGCTTCCGGCTGCCACCTCGGGCGCCACCTCGTCGGCTGCATCGGCGCCGGACCGGGCCGACGCCGCGGCACGGGGTGACGTCGACGGGGCGCTCGAGACAGCCGCTCTCGGCGACCGCCTGCCCTGGACCGACCCCCGGGCCGATTCCGACGACGCGGGACCGGCGGACGCGCTGTCGCCACCAGACGGCGAGTTCGCAGAACCTGTGTCCGCCGCGGCGATCCCGCCACCGGCCAAAAGCGTGACACCTACCCCGAGAGCGACTGCCAGCCCACGCACGTGGCCGACATGTCTCGAGGCGCTCATTGATCGCCGACGATCACTGCTTCGCGGTGCAGGTCGGCAAGGTGCTCATAAACAGTGGCGTTGTGGCGGCTCGCGGTCACTTCGGCGTCGCTCAGTTCGCGGCGCACCCGTCCAGGCACCCCTGCCACCAAAGACCGCGGCGGAATCACCACCCCCTGGGGGATCAACGCCCCGGCCGCAACCAGCGACCCGGCTCCGATCACCGCACCGTTGAGCACGATGGCGCCCATCCCGATCAGGCAGCCGTCCTCGATCGTGCAGCCGTGCAGGACCGCGTTGTGCCCGACGCTGACCCCGGCACCGACCCGCACCGGGTATTCGGGATCCACGTGCACCGTCACCCCGTCCTGGATGTTGGTGCCCACGCCTATCTCGATCGGCTCGGCCTCGGCCCGCAAGGTCGCCGAGTACCAGACACTGGCCCGCGCGGCGAGCCTGACCTGACCGATCAGTGTGGCGTTGGAAGCCACCCAGGCGCCGGCATCCACCTCGGGGCGATGGCCGCGTACCGCCAGAATCAGTGGACCGCCGCCGTCTTCAGCCATGTCGTCACTCTAAGGGTATTCACAGCAACTTGCTAACCAGGGTCGTCGGCATCATCCGGCGTTTTGGGTAACGAAACGTCCCCCGTTTACGATTCCACAGGCGTTGCGGTCTTCGCCGCACGACGAGAACCAGGAGAAGTTCACGTGAGCACTCGTAGCAAAACCCTCGGTCTGGCCGCAGCCATCGCCGCGATCGCCGTCGCCGTGCCGACCGCCTACGCAGATCCGTCGCCGACTCCGGAGCCCACCCCCGCCCCGGCGCCGGCGCCGGCACCGGCCCCCGTGTCGCCCGCCGGGCCCGTCCCGACCTCGACCAAGGTGCCCGACCCGCAGGGTTCCGGCTGTGACGCCTACCGCAAGAAGGTGCCGACCGGCCCGGGCTCCATCGAATCGATGGCGCTGCAGACCGGCTCCGAGGCACTGGCCAGCAACCCTGACCTGAGCACCTTCAGCGGCCTCATCTCGGGCAAGCTCAACCCCGACATCAACATCGTCAACGTCCTCGACGGCGGCCCCTACGTGGTCTTCGCACCGACCGACGAAGCCTTCGCCAAGCTGGATCCGGCCACCCTGGCGACGCTCAAGAGCGACCCGGTCGTGCTGCTGCCGACGCTCTTCTACCACATGGTGCTGGGGTACCTCGGGCCCAACGACGTGCAGGGCAAGATGCCGACCCAGGACGGCCGGACGGTGAACGTCGTGGGCAAGGGCGGCGACGTCAAGGTCAACGACGCCAAGCTGGTCTGCGCCTACACCGCGCACGGCGCCTACATCTACATGATCGACACCGTGCTGACCCCGCCGACGCCGGCCGCCGAGGCGGGTACGTCCGCCACGACGAGTTCCACGTCGACCACGTCGACCGCGGCGACTTCCACGACTGCCGCGACCACCACGACCGAGGCGACCCCGGCGTCTGAGACACCGGCCACCACATCGGCGACACCGGCGCCGAGCACCGCTGCCAGCGAATCGGCCGCGACGGCTTCGGCCACCCCGACCGCATCGACTGCCCCGACGACGACCGCCACGCCGGCGGCCTGACCGCCGACCGGCGGGCGGCCTACCGGGCCTTCCAGACCGGTGCGCGCTTCTGGGCGAACGCCATGGGTCCTTCCATGGCGTCCTCCGAGGTGAACACCGTGCGCATTTCGCGATTGGACCGCTTCCACGAGCCTGACTCGGCGGTGATGGCTCCCTCGTCGACACCGAGTGCGACGCGCTTGCTGGCCTGCACAGCCAGTGGCGCGTTGACGGTGATCCGTTCGGCGAGGGCCAGCGCGGCCTCCAGAACGGTCCCGTCGGGCACCACCTGGTTGATCAGACCCCACCGGGCCGCCTCGTCGGCGCTGATCGGCTCGCCGGTGACCAGCAGTTGCATGGCCACCTTGCGGGGCAACTGATCGACGATGCGGAACACGCCGCCGGCCGCTGCGATCAGCCCGCGCTTGACCTCGGGCAGCCCGAACTGGGCACTGGACTGCGCGACCACCAGATCGCTGGCCAATGCCAGTTCGGTACCGCCGCCCAGAGCGGTTCCGTTCACGGCGGCGATAATCGGCTTGTCGATGAAGTGCTGCACGTAACCGGCGAAGCCCCACTCCGGGTGATCCGGGTGGAAGATGTTCTCCCCGCGCGAGATCGCCTTGAGGTCGGCCCCGGCACAGAATGATTTGTCACCGGCGCCGGTGATCACGACGGCCCGGATCTCGGGGTCGTCCTGCGCGCGCTGTAGCGCGTCGCCGACGCCGATGCTCACCGCCTGGTTGACCGCGTTGCGCGCGTCGGGCCGGTTGATGGTGACGATCAGGGTGTTGCCCCGGCGCTCGGTGAGAGCGCCGGGGGCATCAGACACTGGCATCTCTAGAGCAGCTCGAGGATCGTGGCGTTGGCCTGGCCGCCGCCTTCACACATGGTCTGCAGGCCGTAGCGAATGTTGTTGTCCCGCATGTGGTAGAGGAGCGTGGTCATGATGCGCGCACCCGAACCGCCGAGCGGGTGGCCCAGCGCGATGGCCCCGCCGTTGGGGTTGAGCTTCGTCTCGTCGGCGCCGATCTCCTTGAGCCAGGCCATCGGAACCGGGGCGAACGCCTCGTTGACCTCGAAGACGCCGATATCGGACAGGCTCAGTCCGGAACGCTGCAACGCCTTCTGGGTGGCCGGGATCGGCGCGGAGAGCATCATCACCGGATCTGCACCGGCCAGCACGGCGGTGTGCACGCGGGCAAGCGGCTTGAGCCCCAGCGACTTCGCCTTCTCCGCCGACATGAACAGCAGCGCGCCCGAACCGTCGGAGATCTGCGAGGAGTTGCCGGCGTGGATCACACCGTCCTCGGAGAACGCCGGCTTGAGCTGGCCCATCTTCTCCAGGGTCGTGCCGCGGCGGATGCCCTCATCCTTGAGCACAACGTTGCCGTCGGCGTCCTTGATGCCGACGATCTGATCGTCGAACGCGCCCGCATCCTGCGCCGCGCCGGCCTTTTCGTGCGAATCGAGGGAGAACTGGTCGAGCATGGTGCGGCTCAGGTCCCACTTCTTGGCCATCATCTCCGCGCCGATGCCCTGATTGGGCGAGCGGGTGTAGCGGGCTTTGAAGTTCGCCGAATAGGGGTTACCGCCGTTGGCCAGCGAGGCGCCCATCGGGGTTCGAGACATGGACTCCACACCGCCGGCGACGACGACGTCGTAGTGGCCGGCCACCACACCGGCCGCGGCGAAGTGCACCGACTGCTGGCTGGAACCGCACTGACGGTCCACCGTCACGCCCGGAATGGTCTCCGGCCAACCGGCGGTGAGCACCGCGGTGCGGGCGATGTCGAGGGCCTGTTCACCGGCCTGCATGACGCAACCCCAGATCACGTCGTCGATGATCCCGGGGTCGACCCCGGCGCGCTCGACCAGGCCGTTGAGCACCTGCGCCGACAACTCAGCCGGGTGCACGCCGGACAGTCCGCCGTTGCGCTTGCCGACCGGTGCGCGCACAGCCTCGACGATTACCGCTTCCGCCATCGACTTCTCCTTAGTTCTTCAGATGGGTGACACCGACGATTCTGACAACCAACCAACCGTTTGGTCAAAGGGGGTCGCTGCGACTCTCGACATGGACCGGGACGTCGTCATCCCACGGCTGGCGAACCACCATGTCAGCGACATCGACCCAGCCCCGCTCGAACTCTCCGGTCGAGGCGTCCACAAGTCGGTAGCGCTGGGTCTGCCGGTGCAGGGGCTGGGCGTCGAGCAGCACCACCCGCACCTCTCCCGGCTCGAACCCACAACGCCGCTGCAGCGCTGCGATCAACTGCTCGTTATGCATGTGCCCATCGCCGAAATTCCAGCCGATGGCCATGCTGCAGATCCGCTCGCCGTCGGTCACCGAGTAGGCATCTTCATCGACATCGTTGTTGTCGAAGGCCATCGCCCGGTGCGCGAGAGTGAACAGCGCCCTGCCGTGGGTGTTGAAGCCGCGGAATGCGTAGCCCATATAGATCGGGATCTGGGCAGCCTCCTTGCTGCCGTAGAACTTCTCCAGTTGCGCGGCCGGCATATTGGCGATCGCGACGACGCCGGCGTCGATCTTGGCTTCCGCGGACGGTGTGACGCACCACAGCGTGGTGTCCCAGTTACCGGCGTAGTAGCGCATTCCGGGCAGGAAGGAGATCTTGTGCGGCAACAGATTTCCGGCGACGACGATGCCGGCCATGACGACGAACAGAATCACCGGAAGCGGGTTGGTCATGTCGGACAGTCCGATGTCGGCGTGGCCGACGAAGAGGAACAGCACACAGAAGATCATGAAGACGTTCCACTCCAGCGGCACTCCCATCGGGATCGCCGAGAGGATGCCGAGATGGAAGCAGACCATCACGAATGCCGCGACAGCCGTGGGCCAGCCGCCGTGGGAGAAGAACAGCACCGCCGGAATGAGCATTTCGATGGCGGTGCTCAGATGCGCGACGAGTCGGGAAAGCCGGCCCGGGCGAAGGTCGTCGGGGAAATGCTCGAAGAAGGCGCGTTTGATCGCCCGCGGCCGGATCACCGGGCTGTTGGACATCATCGTGGAGACGACGAACGGGAAGTGCTTGGTGAGTTTCGAGGTGGCCGCGCCCATCCAGATCACCACGCAGACAAGCTTGGCGGCCACGAGCACGTTGGGTCCGCCGAACAGGAACGCCGCCACGAACGGGGCGTAAACCTCCCCGCGGGCAGCCAGGAAGATGACCTTGTCGCGCAGCCCTGCCAGTCCCAGCAGCACCAGCACGGCCCAGGATTGCCAGGCCGGCAGTAGGCCGATGTCGGTGCCCAGCGCCGGGATCGGCCCGGTGCCGTTGGACAACAGCGCGACGAGCAGCACCGTCAGCAGCGACCCGTACAGCACGATGTCGATCGGGTCGCGGTTGTCGCCGCGGGTCAGCGGCACCCGACTCGGCCAGGGTGGCAGCCGGATGGTGTTGGGCCGCAACCAGTAGATGATTGATCCCATCGGGGGGTAGAACCGGTTGTTCAGCGGGCCGAATCCGCAGCCCAGCCCGACGACCTCGAATGCCATGGTGAACAACACGACCTTCTGGAACACGATCGGCTCGGTCCACCACTCGCCGATGTTGCTCCAGCCGTCGATGCCCGTCGTGGCCAACGCGAATAGCGCGGCCCCGAGGATGTAGAGCCCGATCTTGACGACGTAGAACAGGTGCAGTGCCACCGGCGTGCCGAACCCCACCTCGGCCCAGTGCCGGGCCATCGGCCGGATCTTCTCCGAACGGCTGCCCGCGGCCCATTGCTCGAAGTCGAGCACGGGCACTTCCTGCTTGAGAAACCCCATAGCTTCTTTCCTAACCGTCGAGATGGACGTTTTGGCGGGATTGACTGGCAGTTTCCCGCCCAAACCGACATTTGGGCGCCGGCGGACAACCTAGGGCATGCGCCAACCGGTCGACGTAGTCATCGACGTCGAGGATCGCCGGGTCGGCGTTCACGCTGACCGCCACCGCCTCACCTATTCCGTGCACCCCGTGGGTCAGGCCCATCATCGGCGACAACGCCGGGTAGCCGCCGGTCAGCACGACCCGGTGCCCGCCGAAGGTCAGGTCCGCCCGGCCGCGGTTGACGCTGGAGACCACGGTGTGGGCGGACACCGTCGACGGCCGGACGGCAGGGTCGAACCGACGCATCCCCCAGCGCAGCAGCGGGGCCGGCACGGAGGCGAAGGCGGCAACCGAGGCCTGCGTGGCGGGGTGCTCGGAACGACGGCGTTGGACGCGTAATTCCCAGGCGATCCGGGCGGCCCGCCGCTCGCGATCGAGTTCCGGGTGCAGGCCGATGTTGACGTTGCGGAAGTTGTTGCGCGCCTGCGCTGTCGGTGAGCCCGCCATCGGCACCTCCGCACCGAGCAGACTTACGTCCTCACCCCGGGCGGCGAGGTAACCGCCGAGGGCCTCGCCGACTGCCGTCAGCGCCGCCACCGTCACCGTCGGGCGACGCAACCTCGCCCGGTCGACCACCAGTGTGCGCAGCACCGGCGTTCCCGTCCCCCGCGCGTTGACACTCAACGCCGGACGCGGCCCCGGCGGGGGTTCCAGCGACCCTGTCTCGGTGTCGCGGACCATCGTCCGGTGCGCGCGCGCCGCACTGATCCCCCGCCACAGCAGGTTTCCGGGGTTCGGGGTCACCGCCGGTATCGGCGCGCGGCGGCCGAGCAGTGCGGCGGCCAGTGCCGCGGATCGGGTCCCGTCCCCGACCGCATGCGACATCTGCACGACGACGACCGATGGCGGGAAAACGTGCACGCGCCAGGGCATTTCGGTGGCGTCGAGTTGGTCGAGCAACGCGACCGACACCAGACAGCAGCGCCAGTCACCTATCGCCTCAGGGACTTCCCGATGAACCACGAACTGCTCGTCGCGCACCTCACCGCGCACCCACCGCGGATAACGCCACCGGCTGCCGTCGCACACCCGCAACCGCAATTCCCCGCACACCCGCGCGTTGCGGCGCACCCCGTCGAGCGCGGCAGGGACATCGGGCGCGCCGTCGAAGACGAACACCAGGAATTGGTCGTTGGGCACCTTCTCCGAGAGCCACAGCAGCTGGGCATCGGCCGCCGCCATCCGCTCCGAAGACACGGCCATCATTGTGACGTGATTCGTCGGTGGGGGCGCGTAGCGTGACTTTCCTCATCACTTCAGCGTCAAGGAGGCTGCATATGCGACGTATCGCCATAGCCATCGCCACAGCCGGAATCGTCGCCGGATCGCTTGCTGGTGCACAGACTGCGAGCGCGGCGTCCACCAACGACATCGCCCCGCCGCCCGCGCCGGTGCAACCCTTCCCCACACCGATCATTGCCGGGCTGGACTGCGGTTTCACGACCGGCTGGGCGGGTTGCGGCCCCGGGTGGATCTGGCGCAACGGCTGGCGGGGTCCCGCCTGCTACGTCTGCTGATCAACCGCCACCGCGGATCACCACGACCGGATTGGACATCCACACCATGAAACGCATTCATCTGGCCGTCTGCCTCGCCGGGCTGATGTCCGCCGCGACGATCGGGGCCGGTACGGCGTCGGCCGACGATTACACCGCGCTGCTCATCGACCCGAACTTCGTCTTCGACACCGTCCAGTACACCGGTGGTGCACCCACCGCGAACCCCGACGGCCAGCCCGGAGCCGCCAGGGTCTTCACCCACAACGACGGCCGCTCGATCACCGACACCGTGTGGGTGCTGCCCGACCCGGCCGCCGCGACCGCGGCGATCACCGCGGCCCAGACCGCCGCCGGGATCGCCAACCCGAAGTCCGAGCCGGTGCAGGTCGGAGACGGTGGAACCTTCATCTCGGGCACATCGGCCGACGGTTCGCAGTCCCTGGGCCTACTGACCTTCACCCAGGGCAGTGCGGCCACGACCATCGAGTTCGTCGGTCCGGCCAACGACCCCCCGGACGCCACGCTGGCCACCGATCTCGGTCAGGCGCAGGATGCGCTGATCAAGAGCCGGATGGGTGGCTAGCGCCCTCGTCACCGGGGCCTCGTCGGGCATCGGCGCCGCCATCGCGCGGGAGTTGCACGGCCGCGGCCACCACGTCGTCCTGACCGCCAGGCGAGCTGACCTGCTCGCCGAGCTTGCCGCCGAGTTGGGCGAGCGGACTTCGGTTGTGCCGGCTGAACTTTCCCGTGCCGCCGAGCGTGCCGCGCTCCCTGCGCGGGTTGAGGCGCTGGGTCTGCAGATCGACCTCCTGGTGAACAACGCGGGCCTGTCCACGATGGGGCCGCAGCACCGCGCCGACCCGGACGCCGAACTCACGGTGATCGAAGTCGACGTGGCCGCTCTCGTCGATCTGTGTGTCCGCTTCACCCCGGCGATGGTGGCCCGGGGAACGGGGTCCGTGCTCAACGTCGCGTCGGTCGGGGCGTTCGGTCCGCTGCCCGGCCAGGCCGTGTACGGCGCCGCCAAGGCGTTCGTCCTCTCCTACACCCACGCACTGCGCGCCGAACTGCGCGGCACCGGCGTCAGCGCGTCAGTGCTGTGCCCGGGACCGGTGCACACTGGTTTCGGCGAGCGCGCCGGGTTCTCCGACGCCGACGCGGAGGCCCTGCTGCCGGCCCCGCTGTGGGTGTCGGCCACCGACGTCGCCCGCGAGGCGGTCGACGGCCTCGAGTCGGGACGACCGGTGATCATTCCGGGTCGGCTGAACCGGGCCGCTGCCGCGCTGTATCACCTCGCCCCGCGGCGACTGCTGGTGCCACTGCTGGCCCGCAGCCACCCCGGAGTCAAGCGCTGATAATCCCGTCATCAAGCGCCGAGGAACTCAACGACGCGGCGGCCGACCTCATCGGGCCGCTCGAGTTGCAGGAAGTGCCCGGCCCCGTCGACGACGGCCACGTCGCTTCCGACAGGCAGGGCGGACCGGACGAAGGGCGTGAAATCCGCTGTCATGCAACCGTCGTCGGCGCCGTGCAGGTACAGCGTCGGCAGCTGCGGCGGGGCGGTCCACCACCGGTGCAGTTCGGCGTAGCGGGCCGGCGGCCGGTAGTTGCGGATCGTCGCACGGTACGGCCCCAACGCCGCGCGCCAGCGGTCCGGCGCCCCGATTGCGGCGTCGACGTGGCGCAGGTCCTCACCGGCTCCGTACCCGGGTGACCACCGTCGCCAGAGCAGCGGAACGATCCAGGATGCCGAGCGCTCCGGAGCGAACGGCAACTGGAAGTAGCTGATGTACCAGCTGCGCAACAACTGACGGGGCAACAACCGCACGAGTGCCGCGCTGCGACCGGTCTTCAGCGCCGCCGAGGGCGGCACCGACATCACGACCGCTTTGCGAAACGGGCTGTCCGGCATGGCGGCCAGCCCCGTGGCGACGATGGCGCCCCAGTCGTGGCCGATCACCACGTCGGCGTCGGTGGGGTTGCTCGCCGCCAGCACCTGCAGGGCGTCGTCCATCAATGCCCCTAGGTGATAGGCCCGGTCGCTGGGCAACGAGGACGGCACATACCCGCGCATGAATGGCGCGATCACCCGGTAGCCCGCCGCCACCAGATGCGGCGCCAGTTTGCGAAAACCGTAGGCGGTGTCGGGAAATCCGTGCAGGCACAAGGCAATCGGGCCTTCTTCCGGACCCCAGCTCAGGGCGCGCAACTGCACCGTGGGTGCGGCGACGTCAATCCAGCGCGGCTCGGTCATCGCGTGCCTCCCTAAATCGGATCGAAGCCGGAGATCAGCCACCGGCCGTCGAGGTTGTCCATGGTGACCCGCACGGCGGAATTGGTCTGCGTCGGCGCAGCCGAACCGACGGCCATGGTCTGGTCGACGTAGGCCAGGACGACGGCGTGGTGGGCGTCGGCCGACACCACCGCGGCGGCGGGCACCGTGGCGGTGGCGGTGATGCGCTTGCCGACGGCTTCAGGCACCACGACGGTCTTGACCAGTTGGGCGTAGTCGTCGAGGAATCGTCCGGTGAGCCGGTCGTTGGCGGCGGCCTCGAGGCTCTGCTGGGCGGTGGCCGGTTGGTAGCTCAGGATTGCGACGATCGAGTCGCGGGCGGCCTGGGCGGCTTCGTCACCGGCCCGCACCGCATTTCGCCGGGCGCCGGAGTCCCAAAACAGCCAGGCCGCGGCGGCGGCCAGTGCCACGGCCAGCAGGGCCGAAGCGACGGCCCCCAGTCGGCTGCCGCCGAACCTTTCGCTCATGGGACGAACTCCACTTCCGCGACCTTGTAGCCGTCATCGACTCGGGTGACGGTGACCCGGGTGCGCCATGACTTGGGCTGTTGTTCGGGGACGCCGCGGTTGGACGTCATCACGGTGAGCGCAACCAACACCCGAGCCGAGTCGCCGTCGGAGGACTCCAGGCCCGCCTCCCTGACGGTGCCCACCGAGGTCGACTGTGCTTTGCGGGCCGCCGCCGTGAAAGTCTCGGCGCGCTGGGCGAAGTCGTCGCGGAACGCTCCGGTCGAGGCATCCAGGATGCGCTGCACGTCGCGGTCGATCTGGGTGTGGTCGATGGTGGTCAGCGCCAGCAGGCCTTCGCGGCCGGCGGCGACCATCTGCTCGGCCGCCGCGTCGTCCTGCCGGGCCTGCACGTCACGCCATCCCGCCCAGACATTCACGCCCACCAGTAGCGCGAACACTGCGGCGCCCGCGGAGAGAATCCGACGGCGACCCTGCGGTGACGCGACCGGTTCGACGCCGGCGGTCCCCCGCAGTTCGTCGCCGGCGGTGGCCGCCGTCGGTTCGTCGGCCACCTCGGCCATGGTGACTCCTCCCACTGGGTCGAAACGGTACCGCTGAGGAGCCCCGGTAGCGTGCGAGGGACACCGCGAAAGGAGTCCGCCCGTGAACGCCGGCCCGCAGCCTGTGCAGTTCCACGGGGATGGGTTGCTGACGTTGGTGGGCGACGAATGGAATCGTGCGGCACCGGGCTCCGACGGATCGCCGACGATCCTGATGTTGCACGGCGGCGGGCAGAACCGGTTCTCCTGGAAGAACACCGGCCAGGTGCTGGCCGATCGCGGGCTGCATGTGGTGGCACTCGATGCCCGCGGTCACGGCGACAGCGATCGCGCGCCGGCGGGGCGCTACACCATCGACGCACTGGCCCGCGATGTCGGCGCGGTGCTGGAGCAGATCGGGCGGCCGGTGGTGATCATCGGAGCGAGCATGGGTGGCATGACCGGGATCGTTGCCGCCCAGGCGGCCGGGCCGCAGTCGGTGTGCAAGCTGGTGCTCGTCGACGTCGTGCCACGCTACGAGCACGAGGGCACCACCCGCATCCGCGACTTCATGTCCCGTCATGTGCACGGGTTCGACACCCTGGAGCAGGCCGCCGATGCGATCGCCGACTATCTGCCGCATCGGCAGCGGCCACGCGATCTCGACGGCCTGAAGAAGAATCTGCGCCACCGCGAGGGACGCTGGCACTGGCACTGGGATCCGGCGTTCGTGACCTCAGCCGGCGATGAGCCGTTCGTCGACCCCGATGCACTCGAACGCCTCGCCACGCAGCTGCGAATACCGATCCTGCTTATTCGGGGCAAGCTATCCGACGTCGTCAGCCCCGAGGGGGTCGAACGGTTCCTCGCAACGGTTCCGCACGCTCAGTTCGTCGAACTGTCCGAGGCCGGGCACACGGCAGCCGGGGACGACAACGACGCGTTCAGCGACGCGGTCGTCGCGTTCGTCACCCGCTGAACCCTGCCGAGGGCCTTCCGGCGGACGTCAGCGGAAGGTCGCCGCCAGGAAGTCGAGGCGCCACAACGCCTCGAAGAACCGACGGGCGTCATCGCCGTCCTGCCCGGCCCGCTCGGCGATCTCGCGAATACTGCGCGAACCGTCGACGTAGCACATCAGCTCAGCCTGGTTGGGCGCCAGTGCCATTCGCCAACCGGGGCGGAACACGTCATTGACCTCGAACCCGCAGTTCTTCCGGAACACCGGCACGTAGCCGATCGCTTCGGGGCTTGAGAAGTCAACGACATAGGTCTCTTTGGGCCGCTCTGGCTTGCAGGCGACGAAGAAATGACAGCCGTTGGTGGCCCGGAACCGATCCATGACCGACCATTGCTTGTCATCCGGCAATGCGTTGACGGCGGCGTCGAACGGGTTGCCCGGATCGAAGAACTGGTGGGCGTAGTAGGGCGAATTCAACAGCCAGGTCTGGAAGACCAGTCCGGCCCCGTCGATCAGTTCCAGGCAGTCGTCCACGCTATAGGTGAGCTCTCGACCGATCAGGAAGGTGTCCACCAGTCCGGCGTCGTAATCCAGGTCGGGGGCGATCTTGAAGTAGCTCCGAATCGGATGGTCGGGACCCAGCTTCGCCACCGCCGCGCGCACCATCCGGACCGAATCCTCGTCCTGGCCCAGCCCGAGATCACGGAACACCGACTGCAGCAACGTGACTCCGAACCGGCCGTATTTCGCGTACACCATGATGGCGACGGCTCCGTCAGGGCGCACACAGTCGGCGAGCGCCTTCATTCCCACCGACGGGTCGGCCATCACCATCAGCACGCCGGTGGACACCACCAGGTCGAATTGGCGCCCCAGCGTCGGCAATTCCTCGATCGGCAGCAGGTGTAACTCGAGGTTGTCCAGACCGTACTTGTCCTTGAGGAACCGCTGGTGGTCCAGCGACGCCTGACTGATGTCGACTCCGACGACCTTGGCGTCGGGATTGGTGTAGGCGAACACCGCGGCCTGATTGGTGCCGCAGCCCGCGATCAGAATGTCCATCCCGGGGCGGTAGCCCCGGTCCGGCCACAGGATCGGATGCGCATGGGTTGGGTCGTACCACTGCCAGTTGGAGGTCAACCATGCCGGGATGTCCTCGATCGGGTCGGGGTACGTCCATTTCTCATACTGGCGATTAATGACGTCGCTCTTCGGATCATCGCTCATGGGTTGCCCTCCGGTGTGGTGTCGTCGTCAGGTCACGAGCAATCGATGCGCGTCAGCGGAAGAAACCCCCAACAGCGGCCACGACGGAAACCCGACACTGCCGCCGTGCCCCAACACACTCGAACCTGCGGACATCTTCTCATCACCCCTGCGAGTTGGGTCGAATTGCCGCTCGGGCTGACCCGCCCGCTCAGCTCACCGACCACAACGCCAGTTGCCTGCCGGCTGGATCGCGCAGCACCACACCGGTGACCGCGGTACCGGGAACGACGTCGAAGGCCACATGACCCTCGACCGATTGGCCCTGGGTCAACTGCGCCGAGGTGATCCCGGGGCGGACTGCGCCGACGGCCGGGGCGATTGTGGTGCCGTCGGCGGCGCGGGCGGCGAAATAGAATCCGTTGACGGCGATGGTCCCGGTGTTGGCGACAATCCTGACGTCCACCGCGTACATGGCCCCCCTGGCCGGAATGATCTGTGCGTCACCGGGAACGGCGCGCCAGTTACCGACGGTGTAGGAGGCGCTACCGATTGCGCTGTCGATATCGAGCGTTGCGCCGGACGGCGCCGACTGCGGGCGGGGTGCGGCAGGGGCGGCGCTCAGCGTGGTCGGGGCGGCGGAATCACCGGGCACGTCGACAGGAGGACTCGGGCGGGCGCAGGCGACGAGGCCCGCGCCGACAGCGATGGCCGGAATCATCGCCCTGATCCTCATGCCGGCCGGCTTCCCACTGCCGCTAGGTGCAACTGTTGGATTCCACCCACTGGCCGTCCCACCCGAGGCAGCTGTAGATGTTCGGCGTCCAGTCGCCCGGTCCCCGGTCCGGTCGTCCCGGTGTCAGAATCTCGCCGACGACGTCGGTCAAGTCCGAGCAGGTACTGACGGAGGCGCGTTGGCCGACTTCGACGCAGGTGTCGGCTCCCGCCGCACCACTGGGCAGGACCGCCTGTCCGGCGATCGCGATACCGCCGGCTGCGACTCCCGCGGAACCGACCCGGAGCACGCTTCGCAGCGAACACTTCATTGCAACCCCTTCTTGACTGCCGATCATCGACGCAGCGTGTTCATTGTTTGCTGACGAAGGTACAAGATTTCGACGATCGACCAGCGTCGCGGCCAGTGCGATTTGCGCTCCACTCCCGGCCGGACAAGGCTCAGTGGATGAAGCCCAAATGGCTGGCGAAGCTGCAGAAATGGTGGCTGGACCGCAAGTACGGCCCGTCGTACCGGCCACCGAACGAACACGGCCACTAACCGGATCAGACGGTTTCCCGGCCGCCCTCGGACACTTCGAAGCGGGAGTTGACGGGCAGCGACAGGGTTAGGGACGATACAATTCCGCCGCAGTCCCACACGTCAAGCCCACATCTCAGTTCGAGCGGAGTAACCCCATGGCCGACGCCATACCAAGTTTCCACCGTGTGCGAAACGGGTATGACCCTCAACACGTTGACGAGTTCATCACTGAGAAGACCTACATGCAGCAGAGCCTGGAGCAGGAGAATGAGTCCCTGCGCACCAAGGTGTCCGACTGGGAGCAGGTAGCTGCGGGCTGGGAGCAGGAAGCCGAAAGACTGCGCGCTCATTTGGCGGAATCCTCCGCGCAGGTCTCGACCCTTCGGAGCGAGACTGCCCAGTTGGCGATCACCTCGACTTCGCCGCAGGCGATGACTGACCGTATGGCCAAGATGCTGCGCGTTGCAGTTGACGAAGTCTCGGAAATGCAGTTCGAGGCCCGGCTGGAAGCGGAGTCGTTAATCCTCAACGCGCAGGCCGAGGCCGAGGCGTCACAGTCGAAGATTCGTCAGCAACTCGCCGAGCTGGCGGCCCGCCAGCGCGCCATGGAGACCGAATATGCGGAGGTGATGAACCGGGCACGGGAAGATTCGGCCCGGATTGTCGCGCAAGCCGTGAGCGAGTCGGAACGCATGCGAGAGGTGGAGAGCCTCCGTCGCGAACAGGCCGAGACTGAACTCAACGCCGAACTGAACAGGTTGCGCCGCGAGACTGAGGCGAAGGTCGAAGAACAAGTACGCTCCACCAACCAGGATTGCGAATTCCGGATACTGGATGCCAAAGCTGAGGCGGAGCGCAGGGTGCGCGTCGCCAATGAGCAAATCGACCGTCGGCTCCAAGACGCTCGCCGCGCCTTGGAGGAGATCAGCGAGAAGCGGATCTCGGTGCTCGAACAGCTCTCGGAAATTCATGGCACCCTGCAGTCCATCCCAACCATCCTGGACAACGCCTATCGCGAGGCCAATGTGGTTCCGGAGTCGGGCATCGCACTCACCAGCGTGGTCGAATACGAGTCCGAACAGCATCAGACCGGTGTGGATCAAGCCGTCGAGACCGAGGACGGCTATCACACTGAGGCGTCTCACTCCTCCTACACCGTCGGGGCCCACTCCGACGAGGCCAGCGACCAGGACTGAGGCCAATCCACGGGCTCTATCAACACACCGTTGACAAGGGCACCCGTTGAATCACCCCGCCACGGTCGGGGCGAGTGATGCGGGAGGTCGGCTTCACCCTGCGATCAGTGTTTGGACTGATTCCCGGATGAGGCTTGGAACCGGAACTCCACCACGTCACCGTCGGCCATCACGTAGTCCTTGCCCTCCATGCGGACCTTGCCGGCGGCCTTGGCCGCCGGCATCGACCCCGCGGCGGTCAGATCGTCGAAAGAGACCACCTCGGCTTTGATGAAGCCCTTCTCGAAGTCGGTGTGGATCACTCCGGCGGCCTTGGGAGCGGTGTCACCCTGATGGATCACCCAGGCGCGGGCCTCCTTGGGGCCGGCGGTGAGGTAGGTCTGCAGCCGCAAGGTGTGAAAGCCGGCGCGGGCCAACGCATCCAGTCCCCGCTCGTGCTGGCCGATGGACTCCAGAAGTTCGGCGGCCGATTCGTCGTCGAGTTCCTGGAGCTCGGATTCGATCTTGGCGTCGAGGAACACCGCGTCGGCCGGGGCGACCAACGTCCGTAGTTCGGCCATTTTGGCCTCGTCGCCGAGTACCGACTCGTCGGCGTTGAACACGTAGAGAAACGGCTTGATGGTCAACAGGTTGAGTTCGCGCAGCAACGCGATGTCGACCTTCGACCCGGCCGCAAAAAGGGTCGTGCCCTCGTCGAGCAACGTCTGCGCAGCTGCGGCTGCCTCGTGAACCGGCTTGCGGTCCTTGCTGTTTCGCGCTTCCTTCTCCAGCCGGGGCAGCGCCTTCTCGAGCGTCTGCAGGTCGGCCAGAATCAGCTCGGTCTCGATGACCTCGATGTCCGATCGCGGATCGACCTTGCCGTCGACGTGGACGACGTCGTCGTCGGCGAAGACCCGCACCACCTGACAGATGGCGTCGCACTCGCGGATGTTGGCGAGGAACTTGTTGCCCAGCCCGGCACCTTCCGAGGCGCCTTTGACGATGCCGGCGATATCGACGAAGGTGACCGGCGCCGGCAGGATCCGCTCCGATCCGAACATCTCGGCCAGTCGGGCCAGCCGCGGATCCGGCAGCGGCACCACGCCCTCGTTGGGTTCGATGGTGGCGAACGGGTAGTTGGCCGCCAGCACGTTGTTGCGGGTCAGAGCGTTGAACAAGGTGGACTTGCCGACATTGGGCAGACCGACGATTCCGAGGCTGAGGCTCACGGGGTCACAAGTCTAGATAGGACCCGGGTGCAGCCCACGCCAGCAGGGCACGCCAGGTCGCACTGCCAGCCCAGACGCAGACCGAACCGGTACGGTCTAGGAGTGCCAGCTCAGCCAACAGCCGGGGCCAATCAGCGCTCCGCATTCCCCCAGTACAGGGGGGTTCCTTGGTGGGGTGCGGTACTGATCGCGGTCACCATGACACTGGCCGGCCTGGCCGTCGAAGCCGGCTCGGGCCACCAGGAACTCGGAAGTGCGTTCGCCATCGGCTACGCGCTGGGTTGCGTGGCGGCCGTGCTGGCCGTGCGCCAATCGGGCATCTTCACCGCCGTCATCCAACCGCCCCTGCTGTTGTTCGTGACGGTGCCGCTGGCCTATTACCTCTTCCACAATTCCGCGTTCAGCGGCGTGAAGGATGTGGCGATCACCTGCGGCTACCCGCTGATCGAGCGGTTCCCGCTGATGCTGTTCACCACCTCGGCGGCGCTGCTGACCGGGCTGGTCCGCTGGTACCTGGCGATGACCCATCCGGCCGGTGCACGAGAGCCGGCCAAGGCCCGACCGCAGCGGGCCGGTCTGTTGACCGGGTGGTCAACCAAGCTGTCGTCGGCCTTCGCCGGCAACGGATCGGTGGACGAACGGCCGGGCCAACGCGCGGCCCGGCCGCGGCACGTGGCCGACCGCCCCGCGGCCGGAAAGCGCGGACAGCCCGTGGGACGGACCCCGCAGCGGACAGCCCGATCGCGCAGCCCCCGTCCGGTCGATGAGTTCGCACCGCCGCGGCCTGCCCGGAATTCCGCCCGCCGCCCGGCCGAGGCCCGGGCAGCCGAGGCCCGGCCCCGCGAGCCACGCCGGGGGGCCCCGCAGCCTCGCCGGGGGGCACCGCAGCCACGCCGTGATCCGCTCGAGCGCCCATACCGCGACCCGTACCCGCCCCGGCCGACCCGCGAGGGCCGGTATGACCCCTACGAAGCCGGCCGCGGCTACCAGGCGCCCCCGGCCTACCCGCCGTACGAGCCCGGTCCGCGACGTCGGCCGGCACCCACCGGGTCGGGCGGTACGCATCATCCGGTCTCTCGCGTGCGCTACCGGGACGCCGGTCCGTCGGACCCCGACCGCCGCGGCGACTCGCCGAGTCGGCCGCGCTACTAGGTCTTCGAGGACGACCGCGCCGGCCGGATCTCCCGGGGAAGTGCGAACACCAGGGTCTCGTTGGCCGTCGTCACCGTCTGCACCGTGCCGTAACCCGATTCGGCGAGCTTGTCCAGCACGCCACGGACCAGGATCTCCGGCACCGACGCTCCCGAGGTGACCCCTACGGTCGTCACACCGTCCAGCCAGGCCGGGTCGATGTCGTCGGCGTAGTCAACGAGGTGGGACGCCTCCGCCCCGGCGCCCAGCGCCACCTCGACCAGCCGAACCGAGTTCGACGAGTTACGGGACCCGACGACGATCACCAGATCGCACTCCGGCGCCATCGCCTTGACCGCACCCTGGCGGTTCTGGGTGGCATAGCAGATGTCGTCACTGGGCGGGTCCTGCAGTGTCGGGAATCGCTCGCGGAGCCGGGCCACGGTCTCCATCGTCTCGTCGACGCTGAGGGTGGTTTGCGACAGCCAGATCACCTTGGCGGGATCGCGCACCGTGACGGCGTCGACGGATTCGGGCCCATCCACCAGTTGGACGTGGTCGGGCGCCTCGCCGGCGGTGCCGACGACCTCTTCGTGCCCTTCGTGGCCGATCAGCAGGATGTCATAGTCCTCGCGGGCGAAGCGCTTGGCCTCGTTGTGCACTTTGGTCACCAGCGGGCAGGTGGCGTCGATCACCTGCAGATTGCGGGCGGCAGCCACCTCATGCACGGTCGGGGCCACGCCATGGGCGGAGAAGACCACGATGGCTCCCTCGGGCACCTGGTCGGCCTCGGCGACGAACACCGCGCCGCGCTGAGCCAGCGTCTCGACGACGTGGCGGTTGTGCACAATCTCGTGGCGCACGTAAACCGGCGCCCCATGTTTCTCCAGGGCGCGCTCGACGGTCTCGACGGCGCGGTCCACACCGGCGCAGTAGCCACGCGGTTCGGCGAGCAGCACCCGCTTGCCACCGCGGTGTGCGGCCGAACCGGTGGCGCCCGGTATCCCCATGTTGACAGTTGGCGGCATGGATTCAGCGTACGTTCTCCGCGGGTCGGGCCGGGCCAGACCGTACGCTGGTCCCCATGGCAACAGCACCGTACGGGATCCGCCTGCTGGTCGGCGTGGCCGTGACCGCCATGGAGGAGACCCGCAAGCTGCCGCAGACCATCGTGATGTACCCGATGACCGTCGCGAGCACCATCGCGCAGATGGTGATGAAGCTGCAGCAGGACCTGGCCGGCTTCGCCATCAAGGGCGACGCCGCCCTGGAGATGGTTTTCCCGCCCAAGGACGAGAAGCCGGACTGGGCGACCTTCGACGAGGATCAACCCGAGGCTGAGAAGCCGTCCGCAAACGGCGAACGTCAGACCGAGGGCCGCTTCGCGCTGTACTCGGTCACCGACGTCCCCGAAGGCGCCAAGACGGCGACCGCCCGCAAGAGCGCGAAGAAGGAAGCGCCGGATCCCACCGTCGCGGCCCCAGCGATCGCCGCCGAAGTCGACTACGACGCACTGACGCTGGCCCAGTTGCGGGCTCGTATCCAGTCGCTGAGCGTGACCGACCTGAGGGCCCTGCTGGCCTACGAGGAATCCGCCAGGGCGCGCGCCCCGTTCCAGACGCTGCTGGCCAACAGGATCACCCGCGCGACCGCCAAGTGACCAGCGAACCGGGGGCTTCCGCTGACAACCCGTTCCCGGTCCGCGCGGTGGCCATCCGGGTGGCCAGTTGGATCGACAAACTCGGCAGTGTCTGGGTGGAGGGTCAGCTGACCCAGATCTCCATGCGCCCCAACACCAGCACGGTCTTCATGGTGCTGCGCGACCCGGCCGCGGACATGTCGATGAGCGTGACGTGCTCGCGGGATCTGGTGCTGCGCGCGCCGGTGAGACTCACCGAGGGCACCCAGGTGGTGGTCTGCGGTAAGCCGCAGTTCTACACCGGCCGTGGATCGTTCTCGTTGCGGCTCAGCGAGATTCGCGCTGTCGGCCTGGGTGAGTTGTTGGCCCGCATCGAGATGCTGCGCAAGGTCCTCGACGCTGAGGGGTTGTTCGACCCGCGACTCAAACGCCCGCTGCCGTTCCTGCCGCGTCTGGTCGGGTTGATCACCGGACGGGGCGGGGCCGCCGAGCACGATGTGGTCACGGTGGCCGCCGGGCGCTGGCCGGCGGTGCGATTCGAGATCCGCAACACGGCGGTGCAGGGTCCCAGCGCGGTGGCGCAGATCGTCGAGGCGTTGCGCGAACTCGACGCCGACCCGGAGGTCGACGTCATCGTGATCGCCCGGGGCGGGGGCAGTGTCGAGGACCTGCTGCCGTTCTCCGACGAGACGCTGTGCCGGGCGATAGCCGCCTGCCGCACGCCGGTGGTCAGCGCGGTCGGCCACGAGCCGGACAACCCGCTGTGCGATCTGGTCGCCGACCTGCGCGCAGCGACCCCCACCGATGCGGCCAAGAAGGTGGTGCCCGACACCGCCGCCGAACTGGCCCTCGTCTCCGAACTGCGGCACCGCAGCGCCCGGGCGCTGCGCAACTGGGTGAGCCGCGAACAGCACGCCCTGACCCAACTGCGCAGCCGTCCATCGCTGGCCGACCCGCTGCGCCCCGTCGCTGACCGGACCGCCGAGGTGCGGCGTGCGCTGGCCGCCGCACGGCGCGACGTCATCCGACTGGTGGACGGCGAGGCCGACCGCGTGGGGCATCTCGCGGCACGACTGGCCACCCTGGGCCCGGCCGCCACGTTGGCCCGCGGCTACGCGGTGGTGCAGACCGTGGCCGACCCCGGTACCGGGCCGGCCACCGTGCTGCGGTCGACGGCGGATGCCCCGGCGGGCACCGCGCTGCGGATCAGAGTTGCCGATGGCGCGATCGGCGCCGTCAGCACCGGGCGGGAGGATGGAGCCGCATGAGCGACGACGGATCGAGCACACCGGTGAGCGCACTGGGGTACGAGCAGTGCCGTGACGAGTTGATAGAGGTGGTGCGCGCGCTCGAACAGGGCGGCATGAATCTCGATGCGGCACTGACCTTGTGGGAGCGCGGCGAGGCGCTGGCCCGCCGCTGTGAGGAGCACCTGGCAGGAGCGCAGGCGAGGATCGAGGCGGCGCTGGCGGCGTCGGAGAGGGACGGCGAGTGAGCGCCATGCCGCCCGCGCTGGAAGGGACCGGACCGTGACATCGGTACGCGACATCCCGGTGGCCAACACCCCGCCGGGTGGCTACGGCGACCACAACCTTGACCGTTACGACCGGACGTTTCCCGAACCGGTGCTGAGTGGCTGCGGTGAGTCGCTCGCCGATGGGGCACCAGACCTACGCGGCACATGGAAGGCCGTCGAGGTCCGTGGCAACGGCGAGGTCGTGCCTCGGGGTGAGGACACCCTGGCAAGCAGCCTGTGGAGACATACCGAACGCATTGAGCAGGCGGGCAACCGAGCCGTCATCACCGGCGGTGGTGTCATTCACGATTTCATGGCATGCGATGGCACGGCGGATAACGGCGTCCACGACGTCATGGCCCACGACTTCACCACACCGATTGTTGTTGTCGCCTCCTACGAAGACGGGGTGCTTGTCCTTCGGCCGAAAGGTCTGCCGGGCGTCGAAGTCCGGCGTTGGCTCGACGGCGGCCAACTGGTCTGGGAATACGCGAATGGCTGCACCGTCCGCCTCGAAAGAGTCGCCTGAAGTTGTCCGATGCGGTGCTGGTGACCGGAGCCTTCGGGCTGGTCGGCACGTCGACGGTCCGCCACCTCGCGCAACTGGGTCGTCACGTCGTGGCGACCGATCTGGACAACGCGGCCAACCGCAGAGCCGCGGCCGCCCTGCCGACCGGTGTGCCGGTGCGCTGGGCCGATCTCACCGACACCGCTCAGGTCAGCGCCTTGATGGGGGCGGTGCGGCCGGCATCGGTCATCCATCTGGCCGCGATCATCCCGCCGCTGTGCTACTCCCAACCGGCACTGGCCCGCAGGGTCAACGTCGACGCCACCGCCAACCTGGTGAAGGCCGCTGCCGCACAAGTGAATCCGCCGCGTTTCATCCTGGCGTCCAGCATCGCCGTCTACGGTCCCCGCAACCCGCACCGGCTCACCGACGTGCTGACGGACCAGACCCCCGTCCGTCCCTACGACGTCTATGGCGGGCACAAGGTGGAAGCCGAGGCGATCGTGCGGGGATCGGACCTGGACTGGGTGATCCTGCGACTGGGCGGGGTACTCACCGTCGACATCCGGATGGACACCGACCCCAACCTCATCTACTTCGGCGGCATCCTGCCCACCGACGGCAGGCTGCAGACCGTCGACGTCCGCGACGTCGCGCACGCCTTCGCGGCGGCGACCGACGCCGACGTGTTGGGCCGCACCCTGCTGATCGGTGGCGACGCGTCGCACCGCTTGATGCAAGGCGAGGTCGGCTCCTCGACCGCTGCGGCGATGGGCCTGGTGGGTGCACTGCCACCCGGCCGCAACGGCGATCCCGAGGACGACGACGCCTGGTTCGCCACCGACTGGATGGATTCCGCTACAGCCCAGGAACTACTTGGGCACCAGCATCATTCGTGGCCGCAGATGCTCGCCGAGACCGCCGACAAGGCCGGGTGGAAGCGCTACCCGCTGCGCGTGATCGCGCCGTTGGCGCGCAATTACCTCCAACGTCAGTCCCCCTACTACCGACAGCCCGGTCGGTTCGCCGACCCCTGGGAAGCGATGCGCCGCAAGTGGGGGCCGCCGGAAGCCCGGCCCTCGGCGGGTGCGCCCGAGTTGTAGGGATGGGTCTAATTCCGGGTGTCTGACCGCGGGCGGCGCCCCACGTGGTCAGTGTTTCGCGAGCCGACCGCCTCGCGTCCGCTCCGGATCGTCCCTCCCCCGATCGCTGGGGCGCCCGCCGGATCCGGACCGCCCCGCCGGGGCCTCGTGACCTCAACCTCCGAGACCGTCGGCGCACTCGACGCCGGCGCGGCGGACGGCGCCTCAACCGGGTGGACCGCAGCCTCACCGGCAACCGCAGCCTCACCGGCAACCGCGGCCGTATCGGTGGCACCCGAGTTGCCCGATGACGACGAGATCGACGACGTCGCCGCAATCTGCACGGGCGCCTTCGAATCGGCGGCCGAGTTGTCGATACCGGCAGCGGCAGGATCGACCTCCGGCGCAGCGATCGCCGCCGGCGCGACCTTCGATGGGTCGAGCATGTGAAGCAGTGCCTGCCACGACTGCCGGAAGGCCTTGTCGAGATTGGGAGGTGGCCCGAAGTGAGCCGGCGTCGGCACTCCGAAGGAGGTCGATCGGTCGTAGCCCGCTTCGATCAAGGGTCGCAGGACCGGGTCCAGAGCATCGGCCAACGTGGCCTGGCCGACCCATCGGAGCGGATCGAGAATGGGAAGCCGAGCGGTCGGCACGAACTGATAGACGGTGTCCTCGTATCGGGAGACCAGAGGCTCGATGTAGTTGGGGCTTTCCGGGTTGAGCGAGATCGGAGTGATCAACTCGTTGAGGATGTGGATCACCGGGCTGAGCCACGTCGGCGCTCCCGAGATCGGCAGGGTGAAGTGCAGTAGATAGCCCATCAGGGAATTCACCACGGCGAGGGCGTTGAGCGGATAGGCGGGGAAGTCCGCGAACGGATCGTATTGGCGCAAGACGTCATAGGTGAGCGACCCAGTCTTCGTCGGCGCGGCGACCACGGGCGTCCACGGAGTCAGCCCGAGGCCGTTGAACCGGGACATCAGACCGCCGTTGGGAACATTGGTGTTTCCGACGAGCACGAAGGTCGTCGGAGGCACACGGCCACCGGCGTTCATCTCCTTGCTCAACCCCAGGTCGAGCAGCGAGGAGATGAAAGCACTCTGGGAGTAGCCGAAGACGAGCAGGGGGGTGTCCGGGGAACCGTCGGCGGTGTTCTGCGCGGCGATCTCGTGGTACTTGGCGTCGACGATCTGGTACCCGACCCGGGTGGAGTCGTTGTAGGTCAACGAGGTCAGCCCGCTGAACGGCCAGAGGGATTCCGGGGTGCGCAACCTGACTGCGGTGTAACCACTCCCGGCCAGAGGTTCGATGTAGTTGTACGTCACGAGGTCGGCGAACTCGGGCGTGACGTCGGGGGTGAAGGTCCCGTTCATCAGGATGGCCGCCTGGGTAGCCACCAGGGTGACAGCGCGCCCGTCCCGCACCGGCAACAGCGGACGCACCGTCGCCGGCCCGGTCAGGACCGCCGTCGCACCCGCGGCCACCACGGCGGCGCACAGGGCCGATGACCCCCGGCCGAAAAATCCGGCGTTCGTCGACGACTCCATGCCCATCTCCCTTCGATCTATGCCTGGCAGCTACCCGGGGACCGATACGGGAGACACCCGCAGCAGGGGGTGGCCGCATCGGCCCGATGCATATTACATCCAGTCACAATTGTGTTCACTGTCTAGTTAAATATGGCAGATGGATGCCGGCGGACCGCACCACTTTCCACCACTCAGGCTCGATGAAAGGACTAACCGGAGCACGCCGGACAGGAAGGATGGAGACTCGTTCAGCACCCCTGCGACCTTCGACCAACACCGAGCGATCGTACATAGTCAAATTAATTTCGTTTTTTTACACACTTTTGGGCCAGTTTGGCCTAACCTCTGGCAAACACGTCAACCGCAATCCACGCTTAGGAGTCCCGCAATGTCGCAGACACCCACCATCCGCCCAGCCCGGCGGGCCGCCGCGCTGATCAGCGCCCGCTCGCACCTCACCGCGGGGATCGCAGTCCTCGGCGCGGGCGCCATCGCACTCTCGCCGGTTCAGCCCATCCCCGACCACGTGGCCCTGGCGCGGGAGAACGCGGTCACCACCCTGGCCGTCGAGCTGGCCGCCACGGTCAACCCGATCCAAGCCTGGGTCGACACCGTCAAGACGACCACCGCCAACAGCACGACATTGCTCAAGTTCTATCTGGAGCAGCCCTTCCCGCTGGCGAAGACCCTGGTCGCCAACCAGGTCACCTACCTCAAGGAACTCTTCTCAGGTAACGCCAACCTGATCTTCCCGCAGATCAAGGCCAACATCCAGACGCTGTTCACGGCGCCACTGGACCCGGGGACGCAGATTCCCCTCGACGCGCCACCCGCAGTAAAGGATCCGGTGCTACTTCCGATCGGCGAGTACCTCTCTGATACCGAGTCCGCCCCCTTCGGTCCGGCTTCGAACAGCCCGAAGGGCTTCTACGAGTCCTTTTTGGTGACTACACTTTTTCCTCAGGCCGATAGCCCTGCTTGCTATCGCGACGGAGACTGCCTGTTTGAGAAATCGGCACCAATCCTGAACTTCCTAAACACACCCCTCAGCGGCCTACTGGTGGGCGCGGCCGGGGTGGTGCTCTCCCCACTGGTCAGCCTGGGCAACAGCGTCAAAGCCTTCATCGCGAACCTCAAGGAGGGCAAGGTCCTTGATGCTCTCTACGAGGTCCTCAACATCCCGGCCAACATGACCAACGCCCTCTTCAACGGCGCGGGTTATTTGGAACTCACGAAGATTGTGAACCGATTCGTGGAATTGCCCGTCAAGGAGATCGGGTTAAATCTGGGCGGTCTGCTCAACGCCGTCCCCCTCGACGGCTCGGCTGGCGACCCTACCGACCCACCCACGGCGTACACGGTAGGACCCGCGTTCAACTCAACGCATGTCGAAGTTGAATACAACGGTTCTTGCTGCATCACCATTCCAGGTCTCCCCAACGGC
>CAISDL010000072.1 GCA_903884065.1 uncultured Actinomycetes bacterium
GGCGGTCGCCGCTGGGGAATACGGCGGCACTTCCAGATCGCCCCGTGGACCGACACTGTCGAGGTCTACTGGGCCGCGCACACCGAGGCCTACGTGACCCCGGTGTCCGACGACTGCGTCGGAGTGGCCATCCTGACGTCCCGGCAGGGCAAGTTCGACGATCACTTAAGTGAATTCCCCGCTCTGGCAGCACGACTCGCCGGGGCGCAGGGCACTCGCCCCCGCGCGGCCGGGCCGTTGCGGCAGCGCGCTTCCAGCCAGCACCGGGGCAGGGTCATGCTCGTCGGCGACGCGGCGGGATACGTCGACGCCCTGACCGGCGAGGGGCTGGGTATCGCGCTGGGGTGCGCCGAGCTGGTGGTCAACGCCGTGCTGGCTGAGGACCCGGCGGACTACACCCGGCAGTGGCGCCGCATGTCACGCCGGTACCGGCTGCTGACGTCGGCACTGTTGACGGCCAGCAACTCGCCGGCCCGCACCATGATCGTGCCGGCCGCAACCACTCTGCCGGGAGTCTTCAACCAGGCAGTCAAACTGCTGGCCCAGTGAGCCACTAACCGTCAGATCCCGTCGAGGTGCCGATCGGCACACGCACGAATCAAGGCTCGACGGAACTCCTCGACGTCCCCGGAGCATGCGTCGAGTTCTGCGGGGCCGAGCAGGGCGACAAGACCACGATCGGTGCGAGCCACCACGAACGGCGCCGGTGAACCAACGGCGAGGACGTCCTCGGGAGCGTCATTGCGGTGATAGGTCCGGAACCCGACGTCGAGTTGGTCTCGACAGGCCCGCCAGTCGGCCCGCTCGGTGAACAGCCCATGGGTGATGTCGCACAGCGCGCAGTGCGTCCGGCCGAGTCGGGCCCCGATCCAGTAGCGCGCCTCACCGAGCAGCGTGCCGTCGGCGTCATAGACACCGATGAGTTCCCGCACGGTATCCGGCATCGTTCGAGGGTACCGACGGCGAGGCGTGACCCGGCCCTACTGTGTCGGCGGACTGATCCCGAGGTGCTTGATGCAGCCCGCGCGCGACATCTCGACCAAGACGGGTTGGGCATTGTCGAAACCGGCCAGCGCAGGAGTGTCCCGCTTCATCTGAGTGATGGAGGCATCGATGCAGCGCTGCAAGCGCTGGGCGTCGGAGTCGTGCCACTGGGAGTACCCGATGAGACCCGCAGCCACCAGTCCGACCACCAGGTAGATCCAGATGCGGGGGTTTCTGAGCACGCGCCGTCCTGCGGCCATGTTGCGGTGGGTGGTCACGGGATGAGCGTCCTTTCGTAGCCATCGCTAGATCAACAATACGCGAATATTTTATTCTGAATCTGAGATGTGGCCGATTGCGTTCAGAGGGCCCGAATGTCCGCGACGACGGCTCCGGTCAGCCGCATCAGATCGTGCGGGTCCAGAGCGATGTCCCAACCCCGCTTGCCCGCGCTGCAGAGCACCCGGTCGAAGTCCAGCGCAGAGGCATCGAGGACCGTCGGCAACCGTCGGCGCTGCCCCAACGGTGAGATTCCACCGAGCACATAGCCGGTCGAGCGCTCCGCGGCGCTGCGTTCGGCCATCGCCGCCTTGGACCAACCCAGCGCCGCCGCCGCAGCCTTGAGTGAAAGCTTGGACGGCACCGGCAGAACCGCGACCGCCAGTCCGGACGGTCCGGCGACGATCAGCGTCTTGAAGATCTGGCCGGGCACCAGATCGTGGTCTCTCGCCAGCGCCGCGACCGCCTCCTCGCCATAGGACTCAGCCCGCGCGTCATGGTGGTAGGTCAGCACCTCATGGGAGACACCGGCCGCGATCAGAGCCGCGATCGCCGGGGTGGCAGCACGAGTCACCCGCGCAGCCTCACACAGTCCCGACGTCGTCGCCCGGGTCTTCGGTGTCCTCGTCGGAGCCTTCCTCGCCCCGGTCGATGAGTTCCGGTGACTCTCCCCATGCATTGTCGTGGTTCACGTTTCGCTTCCCCTCGGTAGGACTGGATTCAGACATGGCGCGATTCTAGGAAGCCGCACCGACACGAGAAGCCCGAACTCAAAGGTCCTCATCCGGCAGCGATTACGCTGGGCCGCATGGCGGAGTCGATGTCTGTGAAGCGGAGCGCAACCGCCGTCGCAAGTTTTACTGCAGCTCAGCGATATACGCGTGAGGAGATCTTCGCCGAGCCGTCTCCGGTGCCCGCCGAATCGGGGGCCCACGGCTGGTGGTTTCGCGACATCCCTGGCGAGATCGACGTCTCCGGCTGCGAACAGCGGGACGGGTTGACACTGCTTTACGTTGGAATCAGCCCCGGCCCGCCGCGGGCGGACGGCAGGCCGCAGGTCCCCCAGGATCTGCGCAAGCGCATCCGCTATCACTTCGGCGCAGGCAATGCGAGCGCGGACGGCTCCACGCTCCGCAAGTCGCTGGGGGTCCTGCTCGGTGACCAACTCGGGTTTGCCCTGCGCCGGATCGGCTCGGGCAAGCGACAGACCTTCGCCGGCGGCGAAGCCGTCCTGACCCAGTGGATGGCCGAGAATGCGTCGGTGTCCTGGGTCCTGCATCCCGAGCCGTGGTACCTCGAAGCCAAGCTGCTCAGCGCGCTGGATCTGCCGCTGAACATTCAGGACAACGAACGCAACGCATTCGCCCCGCAGCTCAAGAAGCTGCGGCGGGACGCGGCGGTGAAGGCCGGCAAGATGCGTGTGCTTGCGGAGTGGTCCTAGGCCGCCGCACATCACATCCGCCCCACCAGTCCCAGCGGAGGAGCATGGATCTAAGTGCCCGCCTCAGAGCGACAACGGCCCGAACCTAACAGGCAAACACCCTGTGCCGCATCAGTTGTCGCTCCGAGGTGGGCAACATTGTTGTGGCTGCCCGAACAGTGACGGATGTGACTCGGTCTTCCGTGACTCGGTCTTCCGGACGGCACCTCTCACAGCAGACGGGATCGGTGGGCCCACACGGCGAAGAGTGGGTCGCCTGGCAGCGGCGTCGGTCGCTGCTCGATGCGGGGCTGGTCCCAGCCGGTCGAGCGGCGGAAGTACTCGGCCACGAGCTGTCCGTGGACCTCGTCGTCGGTAGCCAGCCAACCCCGGATCGCCTTGGTCGGAAAGCACCGGTTGGAAAACGTGCACACGAACGGCGCACCGGGTCGCAGCACTCGGGCCACCTCGTCGAACACCTCGATCGGCCGGATCAGGTAGTCGACCGACACCGTGCACATCGCACCGTCGAAGCAGGCGTCGGCGAACGGCAGCGCGGGCTCGCGGTTGAGGTCGTGGACGACCCGTTCGTGGGCCTGCGGGTTCTGGTCAAGCTCGAAGGCGTTCATGCCCAGCACGACCAGCCGCTGCGGGGTCCTGGCCAAATGCGACACCCAGGAGCTGCACAGGTCGAGCACCTCGCCGTACAGGCCGAGCTCGTCGTAGAGTTCGCGCACGGCGGCGATGGCGCCGGAGTCGATGTGCTGCACCAGGCGCGCTTCGCCGTAGAAACGAGGGTCGTCGTCCTCGTCGAAGCGGGTGAAAAAACCGTCCGGGAAGCCCTGGTAGCGGTCCTCGGCCGGGACGAAGTCGTCGGTCATCGAAGCCCTACCGCCTTTCGGGTCACACTAGGATCGGGTGTCACCATGGTCAGGCATCATCCTTCCCGGCGCTTCATCCGAATCGCACTCTCGGTGATCTTTCTGACGACCAGCGCGGTACTCATGCCGGCCCGGGCCGCGGCCGCGGAACTGGGTGACTATCTGTGGCAACGCCGCCCCCTGCTGGTGTTCGCGCCGACCGAAAATGATCCACGGCTCGTTGAAACGATGCGCCGCATCGAGGCCAGTCGATGTGACTTCGCGGATCGCGACATGGTGCTCGGCCGGATCGTCACCGAAGGCACCAGCACCCTCGATGGCAACGTGGTCGACACCAACCAGGCGCAACGGTTGCGGTCAGCGTTGGGGATTGGCGCCAACAGCTTCAGCGTGGTGTTGATCGGTAAAGACGGCGGCGAGAAGCTACGCGTCAACGACATCCCGGATCTTCAGGCGATCTACGCGGTGATCGACGGGATGCCGATGCGGGGCCGCGAGATGAGCACCGATCCGGGCCGGTGCTGAGACGACCGAACCCAATCCCCGTTCGCAACACAGCGACGGTGTGGGGATGGGACGCCTCGAACCACGACTGGGGCCGCGGGCCGATGGACCTCGCCAGCGCGCGCGACGCCGGCATCTCCTTCTTCACCCATAAGGCCACCGAGGGCGGCGACTGGGAGGACCGGTACTACAAGAAGGCACTGGACCGGGCCCGCAGAGCCGGCATCCCGGTCCTCGGCTCCTATCACTACCTGTGGCCGGACCCGCCCAGCGGTATCGAGGCGCAGGTGAACTTCTGGATGGACTGCGTCGCCAAGCGCACGCCATGGTGGCATGAGCATCCATGGATCTGGCAGATCGACGCCGAACAGCAGGGTCTGCCCCGCCCGCCCAGTCCCGACGAGATCCGCAGAGCAGTCGACGCCGTCCATGA
>CAISDL010000073.1 GCA_903884065.1 uncultured Actinomycetes bacterium
CCCGGGTTCCTGGGATCTGTTGCGGGACAACACCGAACTGGTCCCCCGCGCCGTGGAGGAAGTGCAGCGACTGCAGGGCGCAGTCCAGTTCGCGGTCAGTCGCTGGGCGATGGCCGATATCGAAATCGGCGGCACCCGGATACCCGCCGGGTCAGCGGTGTTCCTGGTCTTCGCCGCCGCCAACCGCGATCCGCGGCGTTTTGCCGATCCCGACCGGTTCGACGTCATGCGGGAGGACAACGAGCACCTCGGTTTCGGCAGTGGAATCCACACCTGCTTCGGCGGCCCACTGGCCCGCCTGGAGATCAACCTGGCCCTGGAGGTCTTCCTGCGCCGGGTCCGCAATCCGCGGTTGGTGGTCGACCCGCCGCCCTACCGGCACAACCAGGTCTTCCGCGGGCCGCGGCATCTCTGGGTGGACTTCGCCGACATCGACTAACCTGACGGATCGGTCGAGCACCGGTCGGAGATGTAGACCGGCCCAAAGGAGCCGCTGTGAACGGAGGAACCTCCGCGCGGGCAGGATGGCCGGCGCTGAAGGTCGCCGACTGGTCGTCGACGCGCGACACGTTGCACATGTACAGCCAGATCGTCGGCAAGATCCGGATGGCACACATGCCGTTGGTCAACCACTGGTGGCAGGTCCCGCTCTATGTCAGCCCTCGCGGACTGACCACGTCGACGATCCCCTACGGCATCGGTGCGTTCGACATCGAGTTCGACTTTCACGACCACCAGCTTGTGGTCCGTACCAGCGCGGGAGGAACCGGCGCAGTCGCGCTGGGGCAGAGCTGCGTGGCCGAGTTCTACTCACAGACGATGGCTATTCTCACCGACTTGGCTGTGCCCACACAGGTTTCGGCCCGGCCCAACGAGGTGGACCCGGCGATTCCCTTCGCCCGTGACACCACAAACCGGTCCTACGACGCGGCGTCGGCGCACCTGTTCTGGCGCCAACTCCTCCAAGCGGACCGCGTGTTGAACGAGTTCCGGGCACGCTTCATCGGCAAAGTCAGCCCCGTGCACTTCTTTTGGGGTTCCTTCGACCTGGCGTGCACACGCTTTTCGGGGCGCCCCGCTCCCGACCATCCCGGCGGGGCGCCGAACTGCCCCGACTGGGTGATGGTGGAGGGCTATTCGCATGAGCTCAGCAGTTGCGGGTTCTGGCCCGGGGGCGGCGAGGAGGGAGCGTTCTATTCCTACGCCTACCCGGCGCCCGAAGGGTTCGCCCACTATCCCGTCGGGCCCGACGCCGCCTTCTACAGCGACGAGTACCGACAGTTCCTGCTGCCGTACGAAGCGGTTCGCGAAGCCGATGATCCCGACGCCGCGGTGGCACGCTTTCTCCGCGACACCTATGACGCGGCCGCCGAACTGAGCGGATGGGACCGAACGAACCTGGAAGCCGATCCGCGGCGCTGGGAACATGTGCGTGGGGGATCACCCCCCGGCACGCCCTGAGTTCATCCCCCCTGCCCGCCCCATTCGAAGCTGTTGACGTATTTGCCCATGTCCTCGGCGAGTTGCAGGTTGGCCCCCGACGGCAGGCCGGGGCCCGAATCCGGCCCGAAGGCGCGGAACGGCCCGAGCCCGTAGGCGATCAGGGCGAGGTCGTTGCGCACCGCACCGATGATCAGGATTCGCTGCCGGGTGAAACTCGCCGAGGGGTTCTGCGGCCAGTCGTCGGCGAGAACGCCGTAACCGGGCTCGTATCCGACCCTCGCATTGGGGATTTCATAGTCAACCCTGGCGTCGGGATGACGGCCTCGCAGGGTGGCCAGCACGACATCTCGGGCCGAGCGGCCGTTGGCGGGTACGGAGAACAGTTGCATGACACCGGTGTCGCCGCCGACGAAGCGCGCCGTGACGACGTTGTCTGAGGTGGTGACCTCATACGCCGACTCCGGGGTGGGGTAGGAGACCGAAAACGCCCCGCCCGGCGCGGTGAACCGGGGCAGCACGGTGACCGGTGCACCCGACGGCGGGCGACCGCAGTCCGGCGGGCACATGAAAAGCGCGATCTTCGGGGTCAGAGCCAACGCGACACCGGCCAGCACCACGGCCAGCGCGGTGACCCCGGTGCCCCACCGGCCGATCAGCCAGCCGAACCGGGGACGCTGAATCGGCAACGCCTCGTAGGTCGCGGCCGGCAGCGCATAACCTGGAAAGGCCTGGACGCGCAGGTCGATTGTCGACGCTGACGACATGTCCGCCTCGTCGGGCTCCGGCCGGATCGCCCGCAGCAGACCACGCGAGGTGCGACTCGACGCCCGAGTGGCCGCGCCGCAGCCCAGGCAGAACGCCATGTCGGGAACCGCCATCTCGCACCCGATGCACAGCAGCGGCTGGTCGGCGCGGACCGGGTCTTTTTCCTCGTGCAGCAGCGCCAGCTGGATCGCGACGCGCAGCGCCAGCAAAGCCAGCGTCGTCGCGGTGAGGTGGACGGCCAGCATCACCAGCTGCGGCAGCCCGAACAGGTCGACCACACCGACCGCGGTGTGCACCAGCATGACCACGAGCGCCAGCAGCGCGAGATTAACCCGCACCCTGCGGTGGTGGGCGTCGCCCGGGGTGAACCACAGCAGGATGCCGACCAGACCGCCCGCGGCGGCACCGGTCACCGGGATGGTCACCCCGGCCATCACCACCTCAACGATCAGCCCCGGCAAGGGCCGGACGTGAGCGAACAGTCCGGCGCTGAACTGCGGGGCCAGCCGGGTCAGCGTTGCCGCGGCAGTGAACACCAGCGCCCCGAGCGCACCGATGGCGAAGCCGTCCAACGACTCTCGGCTGCCCCTGCGGGTCAGTCGGATGAGGATCGCGGGTGTCGGCATCAGCAGCATCCCCACCGCGGGGATGGCGACCCCCGTGCCGAGAACATGGCGGACGGCCAGCCCGACTCCGGTCGAGATGTTGAGACTGCGCGCCACCATGCCCCCGGTCAGCAACACCCAGCCCACACCGAGTGCGGCGCCCAACACCGCCGCAAGGCCGAGCGAGCCGCGCGAGATGTCGCGATCCAGACTCGCCGCCCGGAGATACAGCACGAACAGCAAGGGCAGCCCGATGGCGGAGATCGCGATGCCAACAGCGGGCACCCTCGCCAGCACCGCCGCCGCCAACCCGAATGCACCGAACAGAAGGGTCAGCTGGAACGGCAACCGAGAACGTTGGGGCAGGTGGGGGAAGATGCTGCTGGCGAAATAGGGCAGCAGGACCCTCTCAGAGGGTGCGGCTCCGAATACCTTGGGGCGCAACAACTGTGGGTGCCGGCTCGGCTCCGCCGACTCCGGGCAACCGCATATGCCACAGAAGTGGCCGGCCGGCGCCTCCGCGTCGCAGCATCCGCACCGCCGGGTGGGTACCACCGGAGCCGCGCTGGTCAAGGTGCCAGCCTCTGGGCGACGAGGAGCCCCTTGGCGAGGTTATCCACGTTGGGCGTGCCCAGACCAGTAACCAGGTCGTATCCCGGTTCGGCGTTGTCGACGGCGTTCCCGCCGCGCACGACGTCATGGAACGCTGGTTGCCGCGCACCCTCGGCCAGCCGGTACAACAGCGGGTTGAGACTGCCGAGGGGAGGGCCGCCGTTGCGGGCGAGGTACTGGTTGATCACCGCGGCCATTCCTGCCCACAGCGGTGCGGACAGCGATGTGCCGCCGCCGGCGATCACCTGCCGGTCGACGACGATCTTGACCCCGGTGAAGGGGTCCGCCACCGCCGAGATGTCCGGCGCGAGCCGGCCGCCGCCGCGCCCGGCGTTCAGCTTGACCTGCCAGTCGGGCCGCTCGTAGAGCGCCGACACCCCACCAGCGGTCCCGTGCGACAGCGGTGCGTCGAACCAGGCCTCCTCGGCCAGCCAGCGGCCGTCTTCGTCGGTGGACAGCGTGGTGCCCCCCACGTTCGTCATCTCCGGGATCGACGCGACCGCGTCCAGGCCGATGTCGTCGGGGTGCGGCGGCGCCGACCACGCCTGGCCGCCCTTGCATTCCAGGCCCGCGAGGTCACCGCTGGCGTCGAAGGCGGTCGTGCCCCGCTTCTGTGCGGCGATGAGTGCGGCGCGCACCGGGACCAGGTCGGCAGCGGTGATCAGCTTGTCGCAGCCCCAGCCGATGGACAGGCTCCACACCGCACCCGGGTAGCGACGGTCGGCCTCCTCCATCATCTCGCCGATCTTGGTATAGGAGCCGTCGCCCTCGACCGTGGGACGGGCGTTGACCAGAACGGTTTTCGCGTCCGGGGCGATGGCGTGAACGGCCTGCAGATCCATGGTCGCCTCGCCGCGACGGGCCTCGGGCACGCCACCCACCACCTCCGGGGTGAACCGCGGCAGGCCGAAATTGTCCGCGAACATGTCAAGATCAGCTTGGTCGAAGCCGTCGAAGGCGAACACCACGACCGTGGCCCCCTTGCCGGTGAAGCCTGCCTCGTGCAGCGGGGTGACGTTGTAGGTCCGCAACAGCGTTGACGGTGTCAGGCCCTGGTCGGGCACCTCCAGCGGCAGCATCCAGCGGGTGGCCTCGCGGCGCGGGGTGTAGCCCAGGATCCGGCCCAGCCCGGCCACCTCGCGGCGCAGCGGCTCGGGCACGGCGGGCTGCTGCGGGGAGGCATAGAACCTCTCACCTTCCCGTCTGCGGTAGTCGTTGATCCCGACGTCGAACGCGCCGGCAGCCGCGCCGGCCGAACCGGACACCACCGCCCACCGGTCGCCGAGGCGCCAGCGCACCGCCAGACCACGCTGGGTGGCCCAACGGGTCAGCTGGACGGGCCGTGTATCGGTGTGCAGCGCCGCGGTCAGTTGAATCCGGCCGGAACCGGTGGGGCCGAGATCGGTCGACTCGGCGAGCAGTGCAGCGTAGGGTCCGCCGATCCGGCCGGGCGGCTCGCGGGACTCCCGGCCGGCGAGCGCGAGGGTGGCCGCGGCGGTGACGGCCGCCACCGCCGCGGCCAGTAACGCCCGGGGACGGCAAGTCATACGACGACTGTAAGGGCGTGCCGAAGCCCGGCACTCTGGAAGGGTGAGCCCACCTGATCCACTAGGTCATTGAGTAGGCACAGTTCCTCGTCGTCGGCATCGTGGATGGCGGCTCGCACCCTGACACGGGCCGCTGCCCAGTCAGAACGGCGGCGGTTTGTTCCGTTCGGCGACACGTGCGTCGTTGAGTGCACGTTCTCGTTTGACGTAGGCGGCCCGGTTCTGGGCGCGTGTCCGTTTTCGTGCCGGCATCATGAGAGTTCGCGCCCGCGTCTGGTCAATCGTGGGTGGTGGCGGCAGCGGGCTCGTCGCGATGTTCCATCTCGGAAAGAGCACGCGGCTGCCCGGATGCGTCACGTAGGTCTTGCCGGTCGGCGACCTCCACTCGACGGTGCCGTCCGGGAACTGAAGGTCTGACCAGCCGTCCCAGAAGGTTTTGAGCAGATGGTCTTTTCGGCACATGCACTTGAGATTCGAGGGGTGGGTCGGGCCGAACGGCCACGGGACGGTGTGGTCGATGTCGCACAACTCGGCGGGTACATCGCAGTTTGGGAACCGGCAGGTGAGATCGCGGAACCGGACGAACTCATCCAGCGAGGCCGACGGCCGGTAACTCGGCTCGGGCTTGTCGGAGGGTCGGCGAACGTGCCGCACTCTGGCGCCGCGGCGGATCAGTTCGGCGATCAACGGGGTCGGAACCAACCCGCCGCGACCGGTCAACGTTGCCGTCGGCTTCGTCGGCGGCGGCTCGTCATGGGGGTCATCGGAGTCGACACCGTCGCCGGACATGGCCGGGTCGGGTGCGATTGTGCCGACCTCGGCGTTGGTGACGACGTGCACGACGACACTGGCGGCTCGGCCGTCGTCTCCGGATGCCGGGCAGACGGGCGATCCGCATTGACAGGCCAGGTGGTCCGAGCCGGCGGCCAGCGCTCCGAGCGCATCGGCGCGGCGTTGACCGGTGGTGCGCGGGTCGTCCTCGCAGACGCCTCGGGCCATCTGCATCAGGCGACGATCCAGAAGGGCGGCATCGGTGGCGTGGAGACGACCACGGACCGACGTCGAACCCGGGGCGTCCTCCCGGGCCCCGAACTGGATGTCGCGGTCCCGAGCCCTCGACCTTGTCTGGTGGAGGGCGCCGGGGTCGATCCGGTAGACCCAGGCGTCGATGGCCTTTTCGAGTTTGTAGGCCGACAACACGCCCCATGACCGCGCATGTTCAGCGACGGCGGCATCGATGAGGTTCAGTGCAATCCGGTCTTGGATCAGATCGGTGCGGTCGGTGATCGCCGCGCACACCCGATGGCTGATCAGGCCTTCCGTGAACAAACGGGCTACTTGCGGCAGGCGATACCGCAGCGACAGGCTCAGATGCATCTCGCCGGAGGCGCGCCCGCGGCTGATCTGCAGGGCCGCGCCGATCTCGGCAGCGGCGGCGTCCCACTCGTCGCAAGCCCAGTAGGCGCGGTCGTCGTCGCCGCAGCGGCGGCGCACCAACTCGCTGATCGCCGCGATGCGCTGGGCCGCAGCCCGGGCTTCCTGCTGGGCCAGATCGGCAATTGCCTCAATGACCGTGGCATCGCTCACGGATCGCCAACCATTGTCGAACATGTGTTCGATACTACTTTCGCCGGGCGACAAATCCTGCCCCTCGAAAACTGGCACTCTGGAGGGCGTGACCCCCGACCCGCTGGACCGGTTCTCGCCGCTGACCCGGCGCTGGTTCACCGGAACCTTCGCCGCGCCCACAGCGGCCCAGGCCCAGGCCTGGGAGGCGATCGCCGACGGGGACCACACCCTGGTGATCGCCCCGACCGGGTCCGGCAAGACCCTGGCAGCGTTCCTGTGGGCCATCGACCGACTGGCCCACTCAGAGGCTACCGACCGAGACCCAGCCACCCGCGTGCTCTACATCTCCCCGCTCAAGGCCCTGGCCATCGACGTCGAACGCAACCTGCGCACGCCACTGGCCGGGATCTCCCGCATCGCAGAACAGGCCGGCCAGAGGGCACCCGCGATCAGCGTCGGGGTGCGCTCCGGCGACACTCCCCCGGCGCGGCGTCGGGAATTGATCAAGAACCCCCCCGACATCCTCATCACCACACCTGAATCGCTGTTCCTGATGCTGACCTCAGCCGCCCGCGAAACGCTCGCCGGGGTGCAGACCGTCATCGTCGACGAGGTGCACGCCGTCGCCGGGACAAAACGCGGTGCGCATTTGGCCTTGTCGTTGGAACGCCTCGACGCATTGCTGCCTGAACCCGCCCAGCGCATCGGCCTGTCGGCCACCGTTCGGCCCCCCGAGGAGGTGGCACGGTTCCTCTCGGGAGGACGCAGGGCCGATCCCCGAGTCGCTTCGCTCCTGCCCGCCGGGGCCCGCATCGTCAACCCGCCCGCCGCCAAGACCTTCGATCTGGCCGTACAGGTTCCCGTACCGGATATGGCGAACCTGGAGAACAACACCATCTGGCCCGATGTCGAGGCCCGCATCGTCGACCTGATCGAGTCGCACACCTCCACCATCGTCTTCGCCAACTCACGACGGCTCGCCGAACGACTCACCGCCCGCATCAACGAGATTCACGCAGCACGCAACGGCGTCGAACTGCCCACGCCGCCGGCGGCGATCCTGGCCAGCAACCAGATCCAGGGCGCCGAACCGCTGTTGGCCCGCGCACACCACGGATCGGTGTCCAAGGAGCAGCGCGCCGCGGTTGAGGACGATCTGAAGTCAGGCCGGCTCAAATCGGTTGTAGCCACCTCGAGCCTGGAACTCGGGATCGACATGGGCGCAGTCGATTTGGTCATCCAGGTCGAGTCGCCGCCGTCGGTGGCCAGCGGACTGCAGCGCGTCGGGCGGGCCGGCCACCAGGTCGGCGAGATCTCCCGCGGGGTGTTGCTGCCCAAGCACCGCACAGACATCATCGGCTGCGCGGTCAGCGTCCGCCGCATGCTCGACGGTGCGATCGAGACCATGCGGGTTCCCGCCAACCCACTCGACGTGCTGGCACAGCACACCGTGGCAGCCTGCGCACTGGAGCCGATCAGCGCCGACGTGTGGTTCGACACCGTGCGACGTAGCGCACCGTTCGCGGCATTGCCCCGCAGCGCCTTCGAAGCCACCCTCGATCTCCTCAGCGGCAAGTATCCCTCGACCGACTTCGCCGAACTGCGGCCCCGACTGGTCTATGACCGCGATACCGGCACCCTGACCGCAAGACCCGGCGCACAGCGCCTGGCGGTGACCTCCGGCGGGGCGATCCCCGACCGCGGACTGTTCACCGTTTACCTGGCCAGCGAAACCGAAAAGCCCTCCCGGGTCGGCGAACTCGACGAGGAGATGGTCTACGAATCCAGGCCCGGCGACGTCATCTCGCTCGGCGCCACCAGTTGGCGGATCACCGAGATCACTCACGACAGGGTGCTGGTGATCCCGGCGCCGGGTCAACCTGCCCGGCTGCCGTTCTGGCGCGGCGACGACGCCGGCCGGCCCGCCGAACTCGGCGAGGCGATCGGGAAATTCACCGGCGAGCTCGCAGGACTGGACCGCACTGACTTCGAAACCCGTTGCACGGAAATCGGTTTCGATGCCTTTGCCACCGACAACCTCTGGAGCCTGCTGCAGAGCCAGCGCGAGGCCACCAGGACAGTGCCCAGCGATACCACGCTGCTGGTGGAGCGATTCCGTGACGAACTGGGCGACTGGCGGGTGATCCTGCATTCCCCGTATGGGCTCAAAGTGCACGGGCCGCTGGCCTTGGCAGTCAGACGAAGGCTGCTGGAGCGCTACGGCATCGACGAGAAACCCACCGCCAGTAACGACGGGATCGTGGTCCGCATACCCGACACCGACGACACCCCGCCCGGGGCCGAACTGTTCGTCTTCGACGCCGACGAGATCGAGCCGATTGTGACCGCCGAAGTGGGCGGCTCTGCCCTGTTCGCCGCGAGGTTCCGGGAGTGCGCGGCCCGCGCCCTGCTGCTGCCGCGCCGCCACCCCGGTAAGCGTTCCCCGCTGTGGCATCAGCGTCAGCGGGCCGCCCAATTGCTCGACGTGGCTCGCAAGTACCCCGATTTCCCGATCGTCTTGGAGACGGTGCGCGAATGCCTGCAGGACGTCTACGACGTTCCGACGCTCACCGACCTGATGTCGCGCATCGCCCAGCGGAAAGTTCGGCTGCTCGAGGTCGAGACGCCCACACCCTCACCCTTCGCCGCCTCGTTGATGTTCGGTTACGTCGGGGCGTTCATGTACGAGGGCGACAGCCCACTGGCCGAGCGGCGCGCGGCGGCGTTGTCACTGGACACCGCTCTGCTGGCCCAACTCCTGGGCCGGGTTGAACTGCGCGACCTGCTCGAACCCGATGTCGTGGTCTCCACCGAGCGTCAGCTGCAGCACCTGGCCGAGAATCGCCGGGCACGCGACGCCGAAGGCGTGGCCGACCTGCTGCGGTTACTGGGTCCGCTGACCGAAGCCGAAATCGCCGACCGCTCGACGGCGACCGAGATCGGCCCCTGGCTGGATGGGCTGCTCGCCGCCAGGCGGCTACTGCACGTCTCCTACGCCGACGCGACCTGGTGGGTGGCCGTTGAAGACATCGGACGCCTCCGCGACGCCGTCGGGGTCGCCGTGCCGGCGGGGGTGCCCGCCGACTTCACCGAATCGGTGCCCGACCCACTGGGTGAACTACTCAGCCGCTACGCCCGCACCCGCGGACCGTTCAGCACCGCGGCCGCCGCGGCCCGCTTCGGGCTGGGACTGCGGGTGGCCGCCGACGCGCTGGGCCGGATGTCGGCCGGCGGCAAGCTGGTTCGCGGGGAGTTCACCGACCAGGTCGACGGGACCGAACAGTGGTGCGACACCGAGGTTCTGCGGATCTTGCGGCGCCGATCGCTGGCCGCGCTGCGCGCCCAGGTGGAACCGGTGAGCACCGCGGCCTACGCCCGCTTCCTGCCGGCCTGGCAACTGGTGGGCCCAACGGGTGCCGCTGGGGTGAACGGCCTGCTCAGCGGCATCGAGCAACTCGCCGGAGCCGCGGTTCCGGCGTCCGCCGTCGAATCCCTGATCTTCCCCCCGCGGGTCCGCGACTACCAGCCGGCCATGCTCGACGAATTGCTGGCATCCGGTGAGGTGATCTGGTCGGGTGCCGGGGCGATCTCCGGTAGCGACGGCTGGGTGGTGTTCCACCACGCCGACACCGCACCGCTGACGCTGCCCGCACCGGCCGACTTTGGGCTCACCGAGGCCCACCGCGCCATCCTCGATGTCCTGGGCGCACCCGGGGAGTCGCGCGGAGCCTTCTTCTTCCGTCAACTCGCCTCCGACGGCTCCGACATCGCGGGGCGCGAGGAGGCCTTCAAAACGGCTCTCTGGGAACTGATCTGGGGCGGAATGGTGAGCGGGGACACGTTCGCGCCGGTGCGGGCCCTGCTGACCGGCGGCACGCGGCCGGGCACGCGGCGTCCCGCCTCGGCGGCGCACCGGCACCGCCGGGCGCCTCGGCTCAGCCGCTATTCGGTGGCCCACGCCCAGGCCCGGCCGACGGATCCGACGGTGGCGGGACGCTGGGCGGCCCTGCCGGCACACGAGCCGGACTCGACCCTGCGCGCACACTTCACCGCGGAATTGCTGATGAACCGCTACGGGGTGCTCACCAAGAACGCGGTGGCCAGCAACGGCAGCGATGTGCCCGGCGGTTTCGCCATGCTCTACAAAGTGCTGACCGCCCTCGAAGATGCCGGCCGCTGCCAGCGCGGCTACTTCATCGAGTCGCTCGGCGGTGCCCAATTCGCCACTGCCGCAACCGTGGACCGGTTGCGCAGCTTCGCCGACAGCGTCGACCGGGAACGCCCGGAATACCATGCCGTGGTCCTGGCCGCCGCCGACCCGGCCAATCCGTACGGTGCCGCACTGCCCTGGCCGCTTCGCCGCGCCGCTGATGCCGGGCACCGCCCGGGTGCCGAAACCGGGCACCGCCCGGGTCGCAAGGCCGGTGCGCTGGTAGTACTCGTCGATGGCGAACTGGTCTGGTTCCTGGAACGCGGCGGGCGTTCCCTGCTGACCTTTCATCCCGACGCCGAGGCCCACCGCTCTGCCGCCGGCGCCCTGGCCGACATGGTCCGCACCGGAAGGCTGGCCGGCATCGTGGTCGAGAAGATCGACGGCACACCGGTATTGCTGGCGGCCGGGCCGACAGCCGATGCCCTCACAGCCGCGGGTTTCGCCCGCACCCCGCGCGGCTTGCGGATGCGCTGACCCGGTGGAGACCGACGCTGGAGCCACTGGCGAATCTTCAGCCTGTCGTCTATCTTTGTAGTTGTCACTACAAATGGAGGGATGGCTCCCCATGTCAGCGATCACCAGCGCTTCAGCATCCGAGTTGTTTCGCAGCCCGCCGGACCGCTTCCTTGACGTGGGGGCGGGTGAGGTCGCCTACCGCCGGGTGGGGCAGGGACCTGATGTGCTGTTGGTGCACGGCTGGCCGGTCAGCGGTGCGACCTTCCGGCTGCTCCTGCCATATCTGAGTGAACACGTCAGCTGCCACGTGATCGACCTGCCCGGTGCCGGGCAGAGCCGCTTTGATGCCGGCACCCGGATTACACTGGCGCAGCACATCAAGACCGTGAGAGCTGTGGTGGACCTGCTCGGGTTCGACAACGTCGCCGTCGTCGGGCACGACAGCGGCGGCATGATCGCCCGTCACGCCCTCGCCGGCGACGCCCGGGTACGCGCCATGGGACTCATCGACACTGAGCAGCTCAGCATCGGCTTGCGATTCCGGGCGTTTGTGGCGACACGACGGATCCCCGGACTCGCCGCCGCCCTCGGATGGGTGGCAGGTGCCCCCCGCGTCCGGCGCAGTGAGTTCGTGTTCGGCGGCGCCTTCGCCGACAGGCAGTTACTCGAGGGTGAGTTCGACGAGTTCTTCCTGAGTCCTCTGCGTACCAGCGCGCCACACCGTGCCGCAGCGGCGAAGCTGCTCAAGACCTTCGACCTCGACTTCGTGCGGACGCTGCGCGAGGTGCACCCGCGCATCACCGCTCCGGTCGGTCTGGTCTGGGGTGAGCAGGATGTCTTCTTCCCGCTCGCCCGGGCCCGTGAGATGGTGTCAAGCTTTCCGGATGCCCGCCTCGACGTGATCGCCAGTGCAGGTCTGTTCTCGCACGAGGAGCGCCCCGCGGAGGTGGCGGCCGCGCTGCTGCCGTTACTCGTCGGCGCGGAGTTGTGAAATCCTGACCAAATGCCGGAGGGCGACACCGTTTTTCACACCGCCGCAGCTCTGCGCGAGGCTCTGGTCGGGCAGACTCTGACCCGCTGCGACGTCCGGGTGCCGAAATACGCCACCACCGATGTGAGTGGTCACGTGGTCGACGACGTGCTCAGCCGCGGCAAGCACCTGTTCATCCGCGTCGGCCCCACCAGCATTCATTCGCACCTGAAGATGGACGGGAGCTGGCGGGTGTTTCCCTCCGGCCGGACACCGAGGCCCAGCCACAAGATCCGCATTCTGCTCGAGGCCGGTGACATCGCGGCCGCCGGGATCGACCTGGGCGTGCTGGAAGTTCTGGACCGCGGCCACGATATGGACGCGGTCGCGCACCTCGGGCCGGATCTGCTCGGTCCGGACTGGGATGCGGCCCGTGCGGCAGCCAACCTCGCCGCCGACCCGGACCGCCCGATCGCCGCCGCCCTGCTCGACCAGCGGGTGCTGGCCGGGGTCGGCAATGTCTACTGCAACGAACTGTGTTTCCTGTTCGGCCGACTGCCGACCAGCCCGGTGAGTGGACTCGCCGACCCTGTGCGGGTGGTCACCAGAGCCCGGGACATGTTGTGGGCCAACCGATTGCGGTGGACACGCACAACGACCGGCAACAGCCGGCCGGGCCGGCAGCTGTGGGTTTACGGTCGGGGCGGCGAGGCGTGCCGCCGATGCGGGACTCCCATCCTCCGCGCCGGGCAGTCCGAGCAGACCGGTGAGCGGGTCAGCTACTGGTGTCCGTCGTGCCAGCGTTGAGCGAGCCGTCGGTCCCGTGGCCGATCTTCTGCATCGCCTCGGCGATGGATGCCTCCACCGAGCGAACGGTCGTCCTGTCCAACTCGAGTTCGCGGAACGTGTCGGCGTGATGGATCGTGTTCTCCACCGGGCCGCGTCCATTGGGATAGGCGACGACGATGATGACCGCGGTGCCGGCCTCGAGTGCTTCGGCGACTTCGTGTCGCAGTCCGGACCGCAACTCGTGCTCGGCGAAGGCGGCGATCAATCCGCCGGCCGCCGCACCGACCAATAGCGACAGTCCTAGCGGCGGGGCGAACAACCCGAACAGCGCCCCGACGCCGGCACCCATGCCGACCCCCATCCGGCCGTGCCGGTTGGCGGCCTCGACCACCTCCGGCTTTCCGTCCGCGTCCTTGCTGACCAGTGCTGCGCCGCGGACTTCCAGGCCGTGTTTGAGGCTGCGCTCCAGTTCCCAGAAATCCTCGCGCGCGGTCTCCAGGGCGGAATACGCCGCCACCAGAACCATTTCATGGTCATCGTCCATGTATCGATCCTGCCGAGGTGGTTCCGGATCTCGCAAGGGACGGAAGGCCCTAGCCTGGGAATCGGCGCTCAGCGCCGATCGAGGTCCCAGCCGCGGGCGGGTCAGCGATTTTTCTTCGACTGGTGAAGTATCGGCGGGTCCCCGTGATCGGGTCGTGAAATTCGAGTCGTTGTGCGAGCAACGTCAGCGGAGCCGAGAAATCCTCGGGTTCAACGGAACTGACGGTCGGGTAGAGCGAGTCATTGTCGATCGGGATGCCCAGCCCGGCCATGTGCACCCGAAGCTGATGCGTCCGCCCGGTCCTCGGCGTCAATCGGTACCGGCCCGCGCCCAGCGGTTCGACGAGTGTCTCAGCGTTCGGCTCGCCCGGTTCCACCGTCGCCTGCAGGACCCCGCGCCGTTTGACGATCCGGTTCGACACCACCTGTGGTGCACCGATCCCCGGCTCGACGCTCGAGCGCGCGAGATAGGTCTTGGTGACCTCCCCGCGGGCGAACAGCGTCTGATAAGCGCCGCGCACCTCGCGCCGGACGGTGAGCAGCAGCACGCCGGCAGTCAGCCGGTCCAGCCGGTGGGCGGGACTGAGCTCGGGAAGATCCAGGTCGCGGCGCAGCCGGACCAGCGCGGTCTGTGCGACGTGGCCACCGCGCGGCATGGTGGCCAGAAAGTGCGGCTTGTCGACGACCAGGATGTTGTCGTCGCGATACAGGACCGGGATGTCGAAGGGGACCTCAACCTCGTCGGGCAGGTCACGGTAGAAGTACACCACGGCGCCGGCCGGCAGTTCGGTGGTGGCGTCCAACGCCATTCCCCGGGCGTCGACCACGCCACCGGCGACCACAACGGCCCTGCCGCCCGGGCCGAACCGCCGGCCGAACTCCTCGGCCACATTGCCGCCCTGCAATCGCAGTCGTGCCGGACCGAGTCCGTCTCGCACCGGCAGCGGTGGATCAGCCGAGGGTCGCCTCACGGCGGCGAACTCACGTCAGAGGCACCGGCTCGAGGATCTCCGCCCGGGCCTCCGGCGCCGCCGCCCGCAGCGCGTCGGCCGATTCGTCGTCGGGCTGGTTCTGGGACCGGACCTCGGCCTCCACCCGGGCCACGTAGGTGTCGACTTCGGTGTCGATGTCGTTCTGGGACCAGCCCAGGATCGGGGCGACGATCTCGGCGACCTCACGGGCGCAGTCGACGCCGCGGTGCGGGTACTCGATGGAGATCCGCATCCGGCGGGTCATGATGTCCTCGAGGTGCAACGCGCCCTCCGCGGCGGCCGCGTAGGCGGCCTCCACCCGCAGATAGATGGGTGCGTCGGCGATCGGCTCAAGCAGGTCCGGACGACCGTCGGCAAGCCCCAGCACCTCTCCGATCAGCGAGCCGTACCGGTCGAGCAGGTGCTTCACCCGATACGGGTGCAGGCGGTACTGCTCGCCGACGCTGTCGGTCTGGTTGATCAGCGCGAAGTAGCCGTCGGCGCCCAGCAGGGGCACCTTCTCGGTGATCGACGGCGCCACCCGCGACGGCACGAACTCGGCGGCGGCGTCGACGGCGTCGGCCCCCATCACCCGGTAGGTGGTGTATTTGCCGCCCGCGATGGCGACCAGTCCGGGGGTGGGCGAGGCCACCGCGTGCTCACGGGACAGCTTGGAGGTCTCCTCGCTCTCACCGGCGAGCAACGGCCGCAGTCCCGCGTACACCCCGTCGATGTCCTCGTGGGTCAGCGGGGTGACCAACACCGTGTTGACGTGGTCGAGGATGTAGTCGATGTCGGCCTTGGTGGCCGCGGGATGGGCCAGGTCGAGGTTCCAGTCGGTGTCGGTGGTGCCGATGATCCAGTGGGTGCCCCACGGGATGATGAACAGCACCGACTTCTCGGTGCGCAGGATGATCGCCACCTCGCTGACGATGCGGTCCCGCGGGACGACGATGTGCACGCCCTTCGACGCCCGCACCCGGAACCGGCCACGCTGCTTGGACAGCGCCTGAATCTCGTCGGTCCACACCCCGGTGGCGTTGATGACCACGTGGCCGCGCACGTCGGTGACGGCGCCGTTCTCCGAGTCACGCACCGTCACCCCGACGATGCGGTCGCCCTCGGCGCGCAGGGCCACCACCTGGGTGGAGTTGCGGACGACGGCCCCGTAGTGCGCCGCGGTGCGCGCCACCATCATGGTGTGCCGGGCGTCATCGACGACGGTGTCGTAGTAGCGGATACCGCCGACCATGGAACTGCGCTTGAGGCCGGGCGCCAACCGCAGCGCGGCGGATCGGGTCAGGTGCTTCTGGGCGGGAACGGATTTCGCGCCGCCGAGCTGGTCATAGAGGAAGATGCCAGCCGCGATGTAGGGCCGCTCCCACACCCGGTGGGTCAGGGGGAAGAGAAACGGCAGCGGCTTGACCAGGTGTGGGGCCAGCACCGACAGCGACAGCTCGCGCTCGTGCAGCGCCTCACGCACCAGGCCGAACTCCAACTGCTCGAGGTAACGCAGCCCGCCGTGGAACATCTTCGAGCTCCGGCTCGAGGTGCCCGAGGCGAAGTCGCGCGCCTCGACCAGCGCGACACTGAGGCCGCGGGTGGCGGCGTCGAGGGCCGCACCGGCACCCACCACCCCGCCGCCGATGACGACGACGTCGAACTGCTCGCTACCCAGCCGCTCCCAGGCCTCGGCGCGCTGGGCAGGTCCGAGGAACGTCTGACCGGTACCCGGTCGAAGGATCGGGTCGCTCACTGTCACTCCTGAAGGGTTACTGGTGGTTATCCACAGGCTAGTCGAGGTCGTCGTGCGCCATCAGGCGACGAGCGGCTTCGACGATAGACCCAGACAGCGACGGATACACCGAAAGTGTCTGAGCAAGATCGGTCACCGAAATCCGGTTCTGCACCGCCAAGGCGATCGGCAGGATCAGTTCGGAGGCGATCGGCGCCACGACCACTCCGCCGATGACCACACCGGTCGCCGGCCGGCAGAAGATCTTGACGAAGCCGCGGCGCAGCAGCGACATCTTCGCCCGGGCGTTGCCCGACAGCGGCAGGTTCAACGTGCGGGCCGGGACCGTGCCGTCGTCGATGGCCGTCTGCGGCACCCCGACCGCCGCGATCTCGGGCCGGGTGAAGGTGGCCGAGGCCACGGTGCGCAAGCGAATCGGCGACACCCCCTCACCGAGGGCGTGATACATCGCGATGCGGCCCTGCATGGCGGCCACCGAGGCCAGCGGCATCAGCCCGGTGCAGTCCCCGGCGGCGTAGATGCCCGACGCGGTGGTCCTCGAGACCCGGTCCACCGGGATGTAGCCGCCCCGGTCCAGCGCGATGCCCACCCGCTCCAGGCCCAGCCCGGAGGTGTTGGGCACCGAGCCGACCGTCATCAGGGCATGGCTCCCGTCGACGGTGCGGCCGTCGGCCATGGTCACCCGTATCCCGTCGCCGACGCGCAGCACCGAGTCGGCCCGCGCGTTCTTCACCAGCGTCACACCGCGTTCGGAGAACACCTCCTCCAGAACCGCCGCGGCGTCGCTGTCCTCGTGCGGCAGAATCTGGTCGCGGCTGGCCACCACGGTCACCGTGACCCCGAGTTCGGTGTAGGCGTTGCAGAACTCCGCCCCGGTCACCCCCGAGCCGACGATCACCAGGTGCTCGGGCAGCTCAGTCAGATCGTAGAGCTGGCGCCAGTTGAGGATCCGCTCTCCGTCGGGCACCGCTCCGGGCAGCACCCGGGGGGTGGCGCCGGTGGCGATCAGCACGACGTCGGCCTTCAGCACGCCGGCCTTTCCGTCGGGTGTGTCGACCCGCACCCGGTGGTGGGCCATCCCCGGCACGTCGTCGATCAGCTCTGCGCGGCCGGACACCACATTCACCTTCTGCGTCAGCAACTGCGCACCGATGTCGGCGGACTGGGACAGGGCCAGGGTCTTGACGCGGTTGTTGATCTGCGGAAGCGAGATCTTGGCGTCCTCGATACCGATGGCGAAGCCCAGACCGGAGGCCCGGCGCAACTCGGTGCGCACCCCGGTGGAGGCGATGAACGTCTTGGACGGGACGCAGTCGTAGAGCACGCAGGCCCCGCCGATGCCGTCGGAGTCCACCACGGTGACCTCCGTGCCGCGGGCGGCGGCCACCAGTGCGGCCTCATACCCCGCCGGGCCACCGCCGATGATCACGATCCGCTTGGTCACCGGCCAAAGGTAGCCCTTAGGCTGCTCTCGTGCCTCTCTACGCCGCCTATGGGTCGAACATGGATCCCGAGCAGATGCTGCAGCGGGCACCGCACTCCCCGATGGCCGGCACCGGATGGCTGCACGGCTGGCGCCTGACCTTCGGCGGCGAGGACATCGGCTGGGAGGGCGCGCTGGCGACCCTGGTCGAGGACGTCGCCTCCAGCGTGTTCGTCGTCCTCTACGACGTCACCCCCGCCGACGAGCAGAACATGGATCGTTGGGAGGGCTCGGAATTGGGCCTTCACAAGAAGATCCGATGCCGCATCAGCCGCGAATCCTCCGACACCACCACCGAGCCCACCCTCGCGTGGCTCTACGTCGTCGACGCCTGGGAGGGCGGACTTCCCTCCGCCCGCTATCTCGGGGTGATGGCGGACGCCGCCGAGGTTGCCGGAGCGCCGGCGGATTATGTCCACCACATCCGCACACGCCCGGCCCGAAACATCGGGCCCGGCCCCGCCGAGTAGGCAGAAGCCCCGCCGAGTAGGCAGAAGCCCCGCCGAGTAGGCAGAAGCCCCGCCGAGTAGGCAGAAGCCCCGCCGGGCAAAGCAGTTGGCTACTCCAGCGACTGAGTGAATTCCCAAGCATCGGAGACGATCTCGTCGATTCCCGTTCGACTGGGCCGCCAGCCGAGTTCGGCGACGGCCCGCTCACTGGAGGCGATCAGCACCGCCGGGTCTCCGGCCCTGCGCTCGACATCACGAGCGGCGATCGGCACACCGGTGACCCGCCGGCAGGAGTCGATCACCTCCCGCACGCTGAACCCGGTTCCGTTGCCCAGGTTGTAGATCCGGTGCGCGGACGACTGGGCGTGCTGCAGGGCGAGCACGTGGGCGTCGGCCAGGTCGCGGACGTGGATGTAGTCCCGGATGCAGGTGCCGTCCGGGGTGGGCCAGTCGTCGCCATAGACCATGATTTCAGCGCGCCGGCCGGCCGCGACCTGAAGCACCAGTGGGATCAGGTGCGTCTCGACGGCGTGCCGTTCGCCCAGACCGGCGTAGGCGCCCGCCACGTTGAAGTAGCGCAGACTTGTCGCCGCGAGTCCGTGGGCTACCGAATAGGAGGTGATCGCGTGGTCGATCGCGAGTTTGGTGGCGCCGTAGGCATTGGTCGGCCGGGTCGGAGCGTCCTCGGTGATCGGCACCGACTCCGGCTCTCCGTAGGTCGCGGCCGTCGAGGAGAACACCAGTCGCGGCACAGCGGCGGTGCGCATCGTCTCCAGGAGGTCCAGCGTCTTGACCACGTTGCCGTACCAGTACTTTTCCGGAGTCTCCACCGACTCCCCGACCAGCGACTTGGCCGCGAAGTGCAGCACACCGTCGAAGGACCCGCCGGGCAGGAGGCTGCGCGCAACGTCCACCATGTCGCCTTCGAGGAAATCCGCGCCCACCGGAATCGCGTCGGCGTTGCCCGTCGACAGATCGTCGACGATGACCACCTGGTGGCCCGTGTCGAGCAGCACCTTGGCACAGACGCTGCCGACATAGCCGGCGCCGCCGGTCACCAGTAGCTTCACTCGAATTCCCCGGCCCGCTCGATGATGTTGACGAGCACCCGCACACCGACGGCCAGGGCCCGCTCGTCGAGGTCGAAGTTCGGCTGGTGCAGATCCAACTGATCGCCGTCACCGCTCCACACACCAAGCCGTGCCATCGCGCCGGGGACATCCTCGAGGTACCACGAGAAGTCCTCACCACCGCCGGACTGGCGGGTATCGGCGAGCACATCCGGGCCGACCGCCTCGATCGCGTGGGTCATGATCTGGGTGGAGCGCTCCTCGTTGACCACCGGCGGAACACCGCGCCGGTACTGCAACGAGTGCTCGATACCCAGCGGAGCCAGCAGGCCCGCAATCGTCTCGCTGACAAGGCCTTCCATGTCGAGCCAGGTTTCCCGGCTGGCGGTCCGCACGGTGCCGGCCAGGGTTCCGATCTGCGGAATGGCGTTGGCGGCCACGCCGGCATTGGCCGCGCCCCAGACCATCACGGTGCCGTGTCGGGGGTCGATGCGGCGGGACAGCACCCCGGGCAGCCCGGTGATGACGGTCCCCATGCCGTACACCAGGTCGGAGGTCAGATGCGGCCGCGAGGTATGCCCGCCCGGTGAGTGCAACGTGATCTCGAGAGAGTCCGCGGCCGAGGTGATCGGCCCGGCCGTGATGGCCACCCGCCCGACCGCCAGTCGGGGGTCACAGTGCAGCGCGAAGATCCGGGATACCCCGCTCAACGCTCCGGCGGCAATGGCATCCAGGGCGCCGCCGGGCATCAACTCCTCTGCCGGCTGGAAGATCAGCCGCACTCCCATCGGCAGTTCCGGCGCCGAGGCGAGGGCGGTGGCGGCGCCGAGGACGATCGCGGTGTGCGCGTCGTGTCCGCAGGCGTGCGCCACCCCGGGCACCGTCGAGGTGTAGGTCGCCCCGGTCCGCTCCGCCATCGGCAGCGCGTCCATGTCGGCGCGCAGGGCGATACGCGGCGCGTGTTGCGGGCCGAAGTCACACGTCAGTCCGGTGCCGCCGGGCAATGCCTTGGGGTTGAGCCCGGCCTCCACCAGACGATCGGCGACGAACTGGGTGGTGGCGAACTCCTGCCGCCCCAGTTCGGGATGGCGGTGGATGTGCCGGCGCCACGCGACCAGGTCGTCGTAGTGCGAAGCCAGCCACGACTCGGCGGTGTCAGCCAAGGACATGGGGCAAGTATCGCACCGTGGTCAGGCTGCGTGCGCCGCGCTACGAGCGTGGTGCTCGCCGCGCTCTAAGCCCTACGTGTCACCGCGGCCCGAACTGCCGGTCCCCCGCATCCCCCAGACCCGGAACGATGTAGGCATCACCGTTGAGCCCGTCGTCGATCGTGGCGGTGAACAAACGGGCCTGGGGGGCCGCCTTCTCCAGTGCCGCAACGCCTTCGGGGGCGCACACTACGCACACCACGGTGATGTCGATCGCACCACGCGCGGCCAGCAGTTCGATGGTGTAGGCCATCGAACCGCCGGTCGCCAGCATCGGGTCGAGCACCATCACCGGCTGAGTCCGCAGATCGGCCGGCAGCGACTCGAGATACGGCACCGGATGGTGAGTGCTCTCGTTGCGCGCGACGCCGACGAAACCGACCCGCGCCTCCGGGATGAGCGCATGCGCCTGGTCGACCATGCCCAGCCCCGCGCGCAGCACCGGAACCAGCAGTGGCGGATTGGCCAGCCGGCTGCCGATGGCGTCGGCCAGCGGAGTGCGCACGGTGATCTCCTGGCGCGGGGCGTCCCTGGTGGCCTCGTAGACCAACATGTGCGTGAGGTCGCGCAACGCGGCACGGAAACCGGCGTTGTCGGTGCGTTCGTCGCGCAACGTCGTCAGCCGGGCAGCGGCCAAGGGGTGGTCGATGACACGCACGTCCATGAGCACAGACTGTAGGTCGTTAGGCTGTCCGGCATGGCTTCAGAGCTCGTACCGGTTCAGCTGGGTGTCACCGCGGGTGACCTTTACACGTTGTGGGCTCCCCGCTGGCGCGACGCCGGCGACGAGTGGGAGGGCTTCCTCGGCAAGGACGAGGACCTCTACGCATTCGCGTCGGTGGCCGACCTCGCGGCGTTCGTGCGGACCGACACCGACAACGACCTCGCCGACCATCCGACATGGGAGCGGCTGACCAAGGCCAACGCGCACAAGCTTGCGCCCGCCGAGGATCGGCATGCCGACCTGATCGGGGTAGCCGAGTTGCTGGCCGACAAGCCCACCGAGGCGTCGGTGAGCTCGCTGGCCAACACCCTGGCCGTCGTGGCGTCCATCGGCTCGGTGTGCGAACTTCCCGCCGTCACCCGGTTCTTCAACGGCAACCCCACTCTGGGCCTGGTGTCCGGCGGTGTCGAGCAGTTCAGCGGCCGGGCCGGCCGCAAGCGCTGGGAGGGGATCGGTGAGATCGTCGCCCGCGGCTGGGACGGTGTGGTGTCCGCGGTCGACGAGATCCTGACGACCCCGGCAGTCGACGCGGGGGCCGCCGCACGGGCCGCCGACGAACTCGAGGAGCCCTATGAGGACCTTGACGACGCCGACGAGATGCCGATCTCGGCGCTGGTCGACGACTCCGAGGACGACGTCGACGCCCTGGCGGGCGTCGCAGGGGTGTCGGCGCGTGCCGCCGGCCGAACCATGGTGCTCGGCAGCGACGCGAACTTCTGGGACCAGGTGGGCATCGACCCGGTGCGGATGATGACCAGCGGCGGCACCCTCTACACGCTGCGCTGCTATTTCGACGACAAGCCGATCTTCCTGGGCCGCAACGGCCGCATCAGCGTCTTCCCCTCCGAGCGGACCCTGGCCCGCTACCTGGCCGACGAGCACGACCACGACCTGGCCGACCTGAGCACCTACGACGACATCCGCACCGCAGCCACCGACGGCTCCCTGCGGGTGGAAGTCACCGAGGACAACGTGTACGTGCTCAGCGGACTGGCCGACGACATCACCGACGGTCCCGAAGCCATCGATCGCGACCAGCTCGCGCTGGCGGTGGAGTTGGTACGCGATGTCGGCGATTATTCCGAGGACGACACCGTCGACCGACTGCTGGCCGACGACACCGCACTCGGCCGGTTGGTGAACCACACGCTGGACCCCGAATCGACCAGTCGGCCGAATGGTCCCTACTCGCGGGCCGTGGCCGAGTGGGAGGAACTGGAACGGTTCGTCGAGTCACGACTGAGGCGCGAATAGCGCCGACGCCGGCCGGCTAGTTCTTTGCGCCGACGCGATGGCTCTCGACGATCGCGGCGAGAGCCTCGGCGGCATCCATGAACTGGGCCGACCCGCCCTTGCTGATCAGGGCACCCAGCTCGAACCCGCCGGACGACTCGTCGCTGTGTTTGTACCCGAAGTTGTACGAGTGCACGACCGCGCCGAGGAAGCTGAACCGCATGCCATCCAGGGGAATGGAGCCGTGCTGGGAGCGTTCATGGTCGGTCCGGGCGTCGTAGTAGATGCCCTCCGGACGCAGTCGCGAGTGGTAATACCAGAGACGTCCGTCAGGCAATAACAGCTGCGGGGCGGCCGCATCGAGGACGAAACCCTTCGGGGATCGCGGCTTGATGAGCCCGCCGGCGTGGCCACGGCCGTACGACACCCGCGCGGGCCGCAGACCCGTGCCGGCCAGTTCTTCGGCGACCTTCTTGAGCCGAACGGCCAGGTCGTCCGCCGCGGCCTGACGCATCGTCATCTCTGAAGCCACCGCCCTATGCCATCCGTGCCGCGTCAACCCGCCGATCACCGGATTCTATACGTGCAATTTACTTACCAGCGGCGGAACGTGGCAAATTTCGGACCTACGGTCGGTTTTATCCGACCAGCACCGCATAACGCGGTTTGATCACCTCGTCGATGATGGCCAGGCGCTCGTCGAAATGAGTGAATGCCGACTTCATCGCGTTGATGGTGAACCGCTCCAGATCACTCCACCCGTAGCCGAACGCCTCGACGAGCCGGATCATCTCCTGACTCATCGTGGTGTCGCTCATCAGCCGGTTGTCGGTATTGACCGTCACCCGGAACCGCAACCGCGCCAGCAGGTCGAAGGGGTGCTTCGCGATGCTGGGAACCGCACCCGTCTGCACGTTGGAACTCGGGCACATCTCCAGCGGAATTCGCTTGTCCCGCACCAGGGCTGCCTGCCGGCCCAGGCTCGCGGCGCCGTCGGGCAGCATCGTGATGTCGTCCACGATGCGGACCCCATGACCCAGGCGGTCGGCGCCGCAGAACGCCAGCGCCTCATGGATGGACGGCAGCCCGAACGCCTCGCCCGCATGAATCGTGAAACGCGCGTTGTTGGCCCGCATGTACTCGAAGGCATCGAGATGGCGCGACGGCGGGTACCCCGCCTCCGCGCCGGCGATGTCGAAGCCCACCACGCCCTTGTCCCGGAACCGGATCGCCAACTCGGCGATGTCCCGGGAACGCGCGGCGTGGCGCATCGCAGTTACCAAGCAGCGAACCGTGATGGTCCGGCCGACCGCCTGGGCGGCCTTCTCGCCGTCGGAGAAACCAGCCAGCACGGCGTCGACCACTTCATCGAGGGACAGCCCGCCACCGAGGTGTAACTCGGGCGCAAACCGGATCTCGGCGTACACGACGTTGTCGGCGGCCAGATCCTGCACACATTCCAGTGCCACCCGGTGCAGGGCGTCGGGGGTCTGCATCACCGCGACCGTATGGGCGAACGGTTCGAGGTACCGCACCAGCGAGCCACTGTGCGCAGCAGTGCGAAACCAGGCTGAAAGTTCGGTTTCGTCGGTGCTGGGCAACCCCTCGTAGCCGATCCGACCGGCGATGTCGATGACAGTGCCCGGGCGCAGACCCCCGTCGAGGTGGTCATGCAGCAGCGCCTTGGGCGCCCGCCCAATCATCTCCAGGGTCAGCGGCGTGGTCATCGGGATTCATTGTGCTCCTGAGGCACTGAGATGTTGTGCACATCGCGCGGTTGCGACGCCGCCGTCGATCCCCCGGCGCCGGATTGCCCGCACACCTGTATCCCCTTGTCATACGGGGTCGTGCCGTTCACCACGACCCGGCACGATTGCCTGCATGTGAGAATCGCCCGAAACGGGTCCGCAGCCGTAATCCCTACGTCACTCTTTTCGCAGTACCAACAGAGTTAGAGTCCACCTGAATCCGAGGTGCGGGAGGCGCAGATGACGCAGATGACCAGAGCGCGGCGACGGACCCTCTATCGCGGCGACCCGGGTATGTGGTCGTGGGTGCTACACCGCATCACCGGCGCGACGGTGTTCTTCTTTCTTTTCGTCCACGTGCTCGACACCGCCCTGGTGCGGGTCAGTCCCGAGGCCTACAACGAAGTCGTCGACACCTACAAGACCCCGATCATCGGGCTGATGGAGTTGGGTCTGGTCGCCTGCGTGCTCTACCACGGGCTCAACGGAGTCCGGGTGATCCTGGTCGACTTCTGGTGGCAGGGACCGCGCTACCAACGCCAGATGCTCTGGGGTGTCGCGGCGGTCTGGCTGCTGGTCATGGTCCCGTCCGTCGTCATCATCGGCACGCACATGGCGGAGCGGTTCCTGTGACCGCCACGTTTGAGGGCCGGAGCGGCCCGGAGGCGCCGATCCGCGAACGCGACCATGACCGTCCCTCCAGCCTGGACAACCCGCGGTCGCCGCGCCGGCACACCGGCATGCCCAATTTCGAGAAGTACGCCTGGCTTTTCATGCGCTTCTCCGGCGTGGTCCTGCTGTTCCTGGTAATCGGCCACCTGTTCATCGGGCTGATGTGGGAGGACGGCGTCTACCGCATCGACTTCAACTACGTGGCGCAACGGTGGGCCTCGCCGTTCTGGCAGATCTGGGACGTGGTCATGCTCTGGCTCGCCCAGCTCCACGGCGGCAACGGCATGCGGACGATCATCGCCGACTACGCCCGCAAGGACTCGACCCGGTTCCGGCTCAACGCCCTCCTGGCCGTGTCGATGCTGCTGGTTCTCGTGGTCGGCACATACACCCTGCTGACCTTCAACCCGAACATCTCGTGAACAACACACCGGGAGATCGCCGATGATTCAGGTGCACAAGTACGACGTCGTGATCGTCGGCGCCGGAGGCGCCGGTATGCGCGCCGCAGTGGAAGCCGGGCCGCGTGTGCGAACGGCCGTGCTGACCAAGCTCTACCCCACCCGCAGCCACACCGGGGCGGCCCAGGGCGGCATGTGCGCCGCGCTGGCCAATGTCGAAGAGGACAACTGGGAGTGGCACACCTTCGACACCGTCAAGGGCGGGGACTATCTCGCCGACCAGGACGCCGTCGAGATCATGTGCAAGGAGGCCATCGACGCGGTCCTCGATCTCGAGAAGATGGGCATGCCGTTCAACCGCACCCCGGAGGGACGCATCGATCAGCGCCGATTCGGAGGCCACACCCGCGACCACGGCAAAGCTCCGGTCCGCCGTGCCTGCTACGCCGCCGACCGCACCGGCCACATGATCCTGCAAACGCTCTACCAGAACTGCGTCAAGCACGATGTGGAGTTCTTCAACGAGTTCTACGCGTTGGATCTGGTGCTCACCGAAACGCCGCGCGGGCCGGTGGCCACCGGAGTGGTCGCCTACGAACTGGCCACCGGAGACATTCACGTTTTCCACGCCAAGGCCATCGTCCTGGCAACCGGCGGTTCGGGACGGATGTACAAAACCACCTCCAACGCCCACACCCTAACCGGCGACGGCCTGGGCATCGTCTTCCGCAAGGGACTTCCCTTGGAGGACATGGAGTTCCATCAGTTCCATCCCACCGGACTGGCCGGTCTGGGCATCCTGATCTCCGAGGCGGTGCGAGGCGAGGGCGGCCGCCTGCTCAACGGCGAGGGCGAGCGGTTCATGGAGCGGTACGCGCCGACGATCGTCGACCTCGCACCGCGTGACATCGTCGCGCGGTCGATGGTGTTGGAGGTGCTCGAAGGCCGCGGCGCCGGGCCGCACAAGGATTACGTCTACATCGACGTCCGCCACCTCGGCGCCGACGTGCTGGAGGCGAAACTGCCCGACATCACCGAGTTCTCACGCACCTATCTCGGTGTGGACCCGGTCAAGGAACTGGTGCCGGTGTACCCGACGTGCCACTACGTCATGGGTGGTATCCCGACGACGCTGATCGGGGAAGTGCTGCGGGACAACACCCACGTCGTTCCGGGGCTGTACGCCGCCGGGGAGTGTGCCTGCGTGTCGGTGCACGGCGCCAACCGGCTGGGAACCAATTCGCTGCTGGACATCAACGTCTTCGGACGTCGAGCCGGCCTGGCCGCCGCGTACTACGCCCAGGGCAATCCGCGGATGGACATGCCGGAGGAGCCTGCCGGCATGGTGACCGATTGGGTCGCCGATATCCTCTCCGAGCACGGCGAGGAGCGGGTCGCCGACATCCGCAGCGAACTGCAGCAGTCGATGGACAACAATGCCGCGGTGTTCCGCACCGAGGAGACCCTCAAACAGGCGCTCACCGATATCCACGCACTCAAGGAGCGTTACTCCCGAATCTCGGTGCACGACAAGGGAAAACGTTACAACAGCGACCTACTGGAGGCCATCGAGCTGGGCTTCCTGCTGGAGTTGGCCGAGGTCACCGTCGCCAGCGCGCTGAACCGCAAGGAATCCCGCGGCGGCCATGCCCGCGAGGACTACCCCAACCGCGACGACACCAACTACATGCGCCACACCATGGCCTACAAAGAGGGCAGCGAACTTCTCTCCGATATCCGGCTGGACTACAAGCCTGTGGTGCAGACCCGCTACGAGCCGATGGAGCGGAAGTACTGACGATGAGCCGCTTGCGCGAAGAGA
>CAISDL010000074.1 GCA_903884065.1 uncultured Actinomycetes bacterium
CCGGCAAGCGTAGCGCGCGGCGAATCAGACAGGGCCGGCAAGCGTAGCGCGCGGCGAATCAGACAGGGCCGGCAAGCGTAGCGCGCGGCGAATCAGACAGGGCCGGCAAGCGTAGCGCGGCTCAGGGCCGTCCGATCTTACCGGCGGCTCCACTGGCTTTGACCGCGGCGCTCAGGCGCCGGCAGTTCTCCCCCATCGCGGCAATCTGCGGACGGGTCAGCGGCGCAAGGAACCGTTGCCGGACCGCCTCGGCGTAGGTCACCATCGCCGCGGCCACGACGTCCCGGCCCTGGTCGGTGATGCTGGCAAGCACGCCGCGGCCGTCCTCGGGACTGGCCTGCCGTTGCACCAGGCCGGCATCCTCCAGTCGTCGGATCTGGCGGGTCACCCGACTGGGCAGCGACAGCAGTTGCTCGGCGAGATCACCCATCCGGGTCGATCCGGTCTCGGACTCGTTGAGGATCGCCAGGAGTCGAACGTCGACCAGGTTGAGCTTGTGGCCCTCCGACAGAGTCCGGTTCAGCGAACCGTAAAGCCGCAGTGCGGCATCCAGGAAGTTCTCCCAGGCGCGCTGTTCGGCAATGTCGAAGCCGGGCATCGCATTAGCCGTACCTTCCCCTATGGTCCCACCCATGGGCCGATGGTAAAGGATCGTTCGGTCTGATCCGGGCTTTTTTCTCCCCGGAGTAACGTGGCCATATGCGCGCCGTCGTCTCGGCTTCCGGTCAATTGGTGTGGCAGGAAGTGCCGGATGTCTCTGCCGGATGCGGCGAGGTGCTGATCAAGGTCCGGGCGGCGGGGATCAACCGCGCAGACCTGCTGCAGGCCGCCGGGAAGTACCCGCCGCCGCCCGGCGCCAGCGCGACACTGGGCCTGGAAGTGTCCGGACAGATCTCAGAGATCGGTGACGATGTCGCCGATCTTGTTGTCGGACAAGAGGTTTGCGCATTACTGTCCGGGGGCGGGTATGCCGAATACGTCGCTGTGCCAGCAGCCCAGGTGATGCCGATTCCGGCCGGTGTCGCCGTGGAGGATGCTGCCGCGCTGCCCGAGGTCTCCTGCACGGTGTGGTCCAACCTGGTGATGACGGCTCGGCTGTCGGCGGGTGAGTTCGTCCTGCTGCACGGCGGCGCCAGCGGCATCGGCAGCCATGCGATTCAGGTCGCCCGGGCGCTGGGTGCACAGGTGGCCGTGACCGCCGGGGCGCCGGCAAAGCTGGAGCTGTGCGCGGGCCTCGGCGCTGAGGTGCTCATCGACTACCACGACGACGATTTCGTCGACCGGGTTCAGCGCGCCACCGGGGGTCGAGGCGCCGATCTCATCCTGGACGTTATGGGCGCCTCGTATCTGGAACGCAACCTGGCCGCACTGGCCCTCGACGGCCGACTGGTGATCATCGGCATGCAGGGCGGTGTCAAGGCCGAGGTGAACATCGGGACGCTGATCGGCAAGCGGTTGACCGTGCTCGGAACGGCGCTGCGCAACCGGCCGGTCGACGGCCCACATGGCAAGGGGGCCATCGTCGATGCCGTCGCGCAGTCGGTGTGGCCGATGATCGCCTCGGGGGCGGTCCGGCCCGTCATCGGCGCCCGCTATCCGATCGCTCAGGCCGCCGAGGCACACCGGGCACTGGCGGCCGGCGAGACCTACGGCAAGGTGCTCCTGGACGTCTAGTCGAGTCGACGATGCCGCCGAGGAACGAGGCGGAGGAGGAGCGAGACGAGCCAGTTCGGCTCAGCCCAGCGACGCCAGCGTCCGGACCAGATGATCGATCTCGGCCATGGTGGAGTAGTGCGCCAGACCGAGGGTGACTGCACCACCGATCTCGTCGACGCCGATCAGGTCGAGAACCCGCGACGTCGCATTGCCGATGGCGAGCACCCCGTTGTCGGCGAGCCGCTGAACCACGCGCTCGGCGGGCACGCCGGTCACCACGAAGCTCAGTGCCGGGATGCGCACCGGCGGGTCGCCGATGAGGGTGACCAGTGGCAGCGACCGCAACGAGGTGAGCAGGTACTCGAACAGTCCGTCGAGATAGTCCTGTGCGGATTCCATTGACTGCGCGAGTCTTTCGCGCCTGTCACCCTGAGCGTCCTCATCAAGTCCGGCGAGGTACTCCACGCTGGCGACCACCCCGGCCAGCAGGGCGTACTGATGGGCGCCGAGTTCGAGGCGGGCCGCTCCGCTGGCGGCGGGGTCGGTCGACACCGAACCGAACGTGTCGATGAGGCCGGGGTCGCGGAAGACCAGGGCTCCGATCGGTGGGCCGCCCCATGCGGCCGCGTTGACCGCCACCACATCGGCCTCGACGACACCCATGTCGAGCAGTCGGTACGGCGCGGCCGCGGTGTGGTCGACGACCGTGAGACCACCTGCCTGGTGCACACGCGCGGCGACCGCCGCAACGTCGATGACGGTGCCGAGCGTCGAGGACGCCGACGGGATCGCCGCGATCCGGGTGCCGGAGGTGAGCAGGTCCTCCCACTGCCAGATCGGCAGTTCGCCGGTCTCGATGTCGACTTCGGCCCACTTCACCGTCGCGCCGAACCTGTCGGCCGCACGCAGCCAGGGTGCGATATTGGCCTCGTCGTCGAGCCTGCTCACGACCAACTCGTTCCCCAGCCCGGCCCGGGTGGAGCAGATGTCGGCCAGTAAGGCGAGCAGGACGGCGCGGTCGGCGCCGAGGACGACGCCGGCCGGGTCGGCGTTGACCAGATCGGCGACCGCGCGGCGGGCCGCCTCCAGAAGAGTGGCACTGCGTTGTGCCGTCGGATGCGAACTGTGAACGTTGGCCGAAACACTGCGGAACGCCGTCGAGACGGTGCTGGCCACCGATTCCGGGATCACCATGCCGGCGGGGGCGTCGAAACGCATCCACCCGTCTCCGAGCGCCGGGTGGAGCCCACGCACGCGCGCGACGTCGTATGCCACCGCACCACCTTCGACCCGGCCCCGGACTGCGCGGGACCCGACGACACCGTGTAACCCGCCCGGCGGCGATCCCGATCGCGTCACCATACTAGGGCAGTGAACTTCGGCTCCGGAGTCCTGATCGCGGTTTTGCTGCTGACCGCGCCCGGTGCCATCCTCGCGCGCGCCGCGGGCCTTCGGTGGCCGCTGGCCGTCGCCGTCGCACCGGTGCTCACCTACGGACTCGTCGCGCTGGCCATCGTTCCATTCGGCGCGATCGGCATCCCGTGGAACGCGTTGAGCGCAGCCGCCGCTCTGGTCGCCGTGAGCGGCCTGCTGTTCGGATTTCGGGTTTTGCTGACGCGCCGACGCGGGGCTCCTCCGGCCGCGCAGAGGGGCGGACTGGATGTCGCTGCCCTGACCGCCGGGGTTGGGGTGGTGGTCGGTGCGCTCTTGATCGGCGTGGCCGCATGGCGCGGCATCCCCCAATGGCAATCGATCCCGAGCAACTGGGACGCCGTGTGGCACGCGAACACCGTGCGCTGGATTCTGGAGACCGGCCAGGCCTCCCCCACCCACATGGGCGAACTGCGCAACGTCGAGACCAAGGCTGCGCTCTACTACCCGTCGGCGTTCCACGCTCTGGCCGCGGTACTGGCCCAACTGACCGCCGCAGCCCCGACTACCGCCTACACCCTGAGCTCACTGGCCGCGGCGGTGTGGTTGTTCCCGCTCAGCGCCGCCTTGCTCACCTGGCACCTGTTGATCGGCCGGACCACCCGGTGGCGCACGGCCGGCGCGGCGGCCACCGCGGCGGGCCTGTCGGCGTCGTTCACCGCCGTTCCCTACGTGGAGTTCGGCACCGCGTCGATGCCCAACATGGCCGGGTACGGCATTGCGGTGCCGGCGTTCGTGTTGGTGACCTCGACCCTGGCGCACCGCGACCGCATCCCACTCGCCGTCATCTCGGTGGTCGCCGTGTTCTCGGTACACATCACCGCAGGCATCGTGCTGGTGACCTTCCTGACCGCATGGTGGCTTCTCGACGCGCTCCGCAGGCCGGTCCGCGGCCGGGCCGCCGATGCCGCAACATGCGCGATGATCGCGGTCCCCAGCCTGGCGGTGCTGTTGACCCAGTTCCTCGGCGTGCTGCAGCAAGCCGAAATCATCACCGGCCACGAGTTCCTGACGTACGAGGGACGTAGGAAGGGCCTGTTCGACGCGGTGGTCCAGCACACCCGCCACCTCAACGACTTCCCCATTCAGAACATCCTCATCGCGTTGGCGGGCACCGGATTCCTGTTCCTGCTGTACCGGCGCATCTGGTGGCCGGCCGCGGTGTGGCTGCTGCTGGTGGTCTCGATCGTCTACTCCTCGGCACCGTTCTCCGGGCCGATCGGAGCCGTCGTCCGCGGTTACAGCGAACTGTTCTACAGCGACCCGCGCCGGCTGTCCGGAGTGGTGACGCTGCTGTACACGCCGATGGCCGGGGTGGCGCTGTTCTGGATATGCCTGCTGGTGACGACCTGGGCCCGGCGGCTGAGCCGCACGCTCGGCCGGGACCCCGGCAGCCGGTTCTGGGCCGGCGCCACCGCCGCCCTGTTGTTCGCCGCCTGCTCCGGCCTGGCCTGGCACTACCTTCCGCCCCACCGCTTCCTGATGGGCGACAAGTACGACCAGGTGATCGTCGGCGACAAGGATCTCGAGGCGTTCGCGTACCTGGCTCAGTTGCCCGAAGCGCGGAACACCGTGATCGGTAACGCAAACGTCGACGGCACCGCGTGGATGTACGCCGTCGCCGGCCTGCACCCGCTGTGGACGCACTACGACTATCCGGTTCAGCAGGGCCCCGGCTACAACCGGTTCGTCTTCTGGGCCTACGCCGACGACGCCGACCGCGATCCCCGGGTCGCCGCCGCGGTGCGCGCACTGAACATCAAATATGTGCTCATCAGCAGCCCCGTCGTCCGCGGGTTCGTCATGCCCGATGGGCTAGTTTCACTAGACAGGTCGACGTCGTGGTCCAAGATCTACGACAACGGCACAGCCCGCATCTACGAATGGCGCGGATAACCGGATGCTCACCGAGGAATACGAGGGACTGCTCACTCCCATGACAGCGAACCCCGACGACGACAACATCGAGGTGCTGCCCGGCCTGGCGGCCGACTCGACGGCGGCCGATGCGCAGCGCTCGGTGACCGACCTGGTCGAACAGCCCGCCAAGGTGATGCGGATCGGCACCATGATCAAGCAACTGCTCGAAGAGGTGAAAGCCGCACCACTGGACGACGCCAGCCGCACCCGACTGCGCGAGATCCACGCGACCAGCATCACCGAACTCGAGGAGGGTCTGGCACCGGAGCTTCGGGAGGAACTCCAGCGGCTGGCGCTGCCCTTCACCGAGGACTCCGTGCCCTCGGACGCCGAGTTGCGCATCGCGCAGGCCCAGTTGGTCGGCTGGCTGGAGGGCCTGTTCCACGGCATCCAGACCGCCTTGTTCGCCCAGCAGATGGCAGCGCGCGCACAGTTGGAGCAGATGCGCCAGGGGGAACTGCCGCCCGGAATCGCTCAGCCCGGGGGCGCGGCCGCCCACGGGACCGGGCAGTACCTCTAGTCCACGCCCGGACGATGGCATCCGACGCCTACATCGAGACCCGCGACGCCTGGGTCGAGTTCCCGATCTTCGACGCCAAGACGCGTTCGCTCAAGAAGGCATTCCTGGGCAAGGCCGGCGGAACGATCGGGCGCAACGCGGACAACGTGGTGGTCATCGAGGCGCTGCGCGACATCACGATGACGCTGAAGATGGGCGACCGGGTCGGCCTCGTCGGCCACAACGGCGCGGGTAAGTCGACGCTGCTGCGGCTGTTGTCGGGCATCTACGAACCGACCCGCGGGCGAACCGTCATCAGGGGCCGGGTGGCGCCGGTCTTCGATCTCGGCGTCGGAATGGACCCGGAGATCACCGGCTACGAGAACATCATCATCCGCGGTCTCTTCCTGGGCCAGACCCGCAAGCAGATGCAGTCCAAGGTCGACGAGATCGCCGAGTTCACCGAGTTGGGCGAGTACCTGTCCATGCCGCTGCGCACCTACTCGACGGGTATGCGGGTCCGGCTCGCCATGGGAGTGGTCACCAGCATCGACCCGGAGATCCTGTTGCTCGACGAGGGCATCGGGGCGGTCGACGCCGAATTCCTCAAGAAGGCGCAGGTCCGGTTGCAGGCGCTCGTGGAGCGGTCCGGAATCCTGGTATTCGCAAGCCATTCCAACGAATTCCTGGCCCGGCTGTGCAAGACCGCCATGTGGATCGACCACGGCACCGTAAGACTCCATGGCGGTATCGAGGAAGTGGTCCGGGCCTACGAGGGCGAAGACGCCGCGCGTCACGTCCGGGAAGTGCTGGCAGAGCACGCCGGCGATTGGTCCACCCCGTGACCGACCTGGTCTGCGCCGTCGTCGTCACCCACCGCAGACCCGACGAGTTGGCCACGTCGCTGCGCATCGTGACCACCCAGAGCCGGATGATCGACCACCTGATCGTCGTCGACAACGACTTCGGCGACAGCGCGGGGGACGACCGGGTCCGCGACCTGGTCTCCGCGCAACCGGTACCGACGACATACCTCGGATCACACCGGAACCTCGGTGGTGCAGGCGGTTTCGCGCTGGGCATGCTGCACGCGCTGGCACTGGGAGCCGACTGGGTGTGGCTGGCCGACGACGACGGCCGGCCCCGCGACACCGAAGTGCTCGCCACCCTGCTCCATTGCGCACAGCGGCACAATCTGGCGGAGGTCTCGCCGATGGTGTGCTCCCTCGATGATCCCGACCGCCTGGCCTTCCCGCTGCGCCGGGGACTCGCCTGGCGGCGCCGGACCGACGAACTCCGCACCGACGGTCCGGGCCAGGATCTGCTGCCCGGGATCGCCTCGCTGTTCAACGGCGCATTGTTCCGGGCTGAAACCATTGTGGCCGTCGGCGTTCCGGACATCCGGCTGTTCATCCGCGGCGACGAGGTCGAGGTGCACCGACGACTGGTACGCAGTGGCCTGCCGTTCGGCACCTGCCTGGACACCGTCTACCTTCATCCCTACGGCAGCGACGAGTTCAAGCCCATTCTCGGCGGCCGGATGCACACCCAGTACCCCGACGATCCGGTCAAGCGGTTCTTCACCTACCGCAATCGGGGCTACGTGCTGGCCCAACCGGGTCTGCGCAAGCTACTGCCCCAGGAATGGCTTCGCTTCGGCTGGTACTTCCTGGTGACGCGCCGCGATCCGGCCGGTCTGCGGGAATGGATCCGGTTGCGCCGCTTGGGCCGTCACGAACACTTCGGCCCTCCCGGGAGCAGCGGATGACCATCATCGAGGCGGCCAACCAGTCCAAGACGTTCAACCGCGCGTGGGGCGATTTGATCGACGGGTTCCGCAAGCGCGAACTGTGGCTGCACCTGGGCTGGCAGGACATCAAGCAGAAGTACCGCCGGTCGGTGCTCGGCCCGTTCTGGATCACCATCGCCACCGGCACCACCGCGGTGGCGATGGGACTGCTCTACGCCAAGCTGTTCAAACTCCCTCTTTCCGAGCACCTTCCGTACGTGACGCTGGGTTTGATCATCTGGAACATGATCAACGCCTCGATCCTTGAGGGCTCGGAGGTGTTCATCGCCAATGAGGGCCTCATCAAACAACTTCCGACCCCACTGAGCGTGCACGTCTACCGGCTGGTGTGGCGGCAGATGATCCTGTTCGCCCACAACATCGTCATCTTCGTGGTGATCGCGATCGTCTATCCCAAGCCGTGGTCGTGGGCGGACCTGACGGTGTTGCCGGCGCTGTTTCTGATCATGCTCAATTGCGTGTGGGTGTCGTTCTGCTTCGGGATTCTGGCGACCCGCTACCGCGATATCGGTCCGCTGCTGGCTGCGCTGGTGCAGTTGCTGTTCTTCATGACGCCGATCATCTGGAACGCCGAGACCCTCGAGCAGCAGGGGGCCGGGAAGTACTGGCGGATCATCGAACTCAATCCGCTGCTGCACTACCTGGACATCCTGCGTGCGCCGTTGTTGGGTGCGCATCAGGAGCCGCGGCACTGGTATGTGGTGATCGCGCTGACGGTGCTCGGCTGGTGTGCGGCCGCGCTGGCCTTGAAGCAGTTCCGGGCGCGGGTTCCGTACTGGGTCTGAGCGTGCCGCCTCAGCAGGCGGGCGAGTTCAGCGCCCCGGTGCGCAGAACACCGACCTCGTAATCCGCTTGCTTGGGTCCGCGGGGGGCTCCCGCCCAGAGCGCCAGCGCGAGGGTGCCGCCCATTGCGGCCATGGGCCGGTCGTACTGCCCGGGGTTTCGCGGCGTCAACCTGGCGACTGCTCCCGATCGGGTGTCGACGACGGTCGCGGAGGAGCCGAGAAAGGTCGTCGACCCCCCGGCGTCGAGGATGACGAGCGAGTCGAAGACCAGCACAGGTTTACTGAACGTGGCCTCGTCCACATCGACTCCACCGACCTTCACCACGCCCGTCTGCGGTGACCAGTAGCTGATCTCCGCGTTCCCGTCCGCGACGGTGCTGACCCAACCGAAGGCGGTGCCGTCGGTGCCGAGCGATCCCAAGGCGGCAGCAGGAAGGCCGGCGACCTCGGGCGGCACCGTGGCGGGCGTACCGGACCACTCCGGGCCGGTTTGGAGGTCGCGGATCGGGCCGGATGCGATGTCGGTCCGGTGACCCGTCTGCGGATCGAACGAGTGCGCGACACCGTTCTCACCGTTGTACTCGTCGCGGGTGATCCAGTAGACCTTGCCGTCGAACAGAGTGAACGGGTCGAGAACGTTTCGCTCGGGGGAGAGCGCGGCATCCGCATCGGACTGCCCCGCTACCGTGCTACGCGCTCCGGTCTTCCGGTCGATGAGCTCGATCCGCTTCACCTGCGGGAGAACACCATTGGCGTTGCGCGGGTGACGGACGACCGCGAACACGACCCATCGGTCGTCGATCTCGACATCGCCGATGACGAACACGTCGGGCTCGCGCACGGCGTACAACTCGCGCACCGATTTGTCCGTCCCGATCAGCAGCAGGTCGTGCGCGTCTCCGCTGTCACGAACCGCGACGACCTCCCCGGCCGGACTGACCGCGCGCGCGGTTGTCGTCAGTCCACCGGTGTCGACGGCACTGCCGGCGATCGCGTCCCGCCACTGTGCGGGCACATCGACCGCACACGCCCGGCGTTCGATCGGGGCGCTCTGCGCCACCCGGCCGTCACCGTCGGTTTCGTGCGTGCACGCGGTCGCGGATATCGCCAGCAGGGCGACCAGAGCAAGCGCGCCTCGCCGACGCCGGACCGTGCCCGACACGGGACGAATCAGCCTGCGACGCTGCCGGACTGCGGCTCAGGGCCGAACCGGAAGTGCCGTGCGCTGATCTCCGTCGGCGTGACCCGCACGAACCGGAGCTTCTCGGTGGGGACCCAGGGCATGAGCCCGGCCCCCTCGGCCTGGTGGATCTCCTCCGCGCTGGTCAGCATCCGCGCGGTGCCGCGCAGGATCACGCTCCAGCCCTCGTCGGCGGTGTGGTCGTCGGCCTCGAAGAGGACCTTCTCGTTCATCACCGTGGTGAAGAGCTTGGTGCCCTCGGCGGTGCGGAACAGCACGGTGCCCTCGTGCGTGACGAAGTTGACCGGGAAGATCTCCAACTGCCCGCCGAAGGAGGTCACCAGCCGGCCCAGTGGGACGCTGGACAGCCGGGTCCACGCTTCCTTCTCATCGAGAACCGATATCGGACCCTGTTCGATCGCCATGGGCCACATCGTGCCATCCCCTGGCCTCGACGCAAGGGTCGAATGACCACTTCCCTGCTCAGTCGGCCAGCGCGGCCAACTCGGCGCGCAGATTCCGCTGAGCCGCGTCCTCCCAACGCTGCCTGCCTGATGGCGTGCGGAATACACCCGGGCCTTCGAGGAGTCCGACGAGCACCTGGGTCCGGCCTTTGCGGAACACCTCGTCGGGAATGTGGGTGTACTCGGCGCGAATGGCCTCGGTGTTGCGCCGGTAGCTCTCGCAGGGCAGGGCCAGCGCCGCGAGATCGGCGTCGGAGAGCACCTCGCCGTTGCGGTCACCGGGCGCCGGATCGTGGCTGACGGTCATCCGGACCAGCCTCGCCACTTCGTCGAGAAGCGGGGCGGCGACGCTCAGCCCGGACAAGTCCTGCTCGGCGCGTTGCGCGCTGCGTTCCTCGTCATCAGGCAGGCCGTCGTAGACCGCGTCGTGGTACCAGGCGGCCAGCCGGACCGCATCGGCGTCGTCGGCGTAGTCGGCGAGTTCGTCGACGCGGGAGAGGATGTCGCGCAGGTGGGCGACCGAGTGGTAGCGGCGGTGCGGTTCGGACCACGCCGCCAGTAGCCGCCCGCCGACCGCGACCGCATCGGCATGCTCGGTGTGGCGGGTGATCAGCGCCGTCCACGCCTCCAGCAGATCCTGCACACGTTCATCCTGCCCGTAAGCTTCCGGCGATGGCCGAAATCGCCCACCCTCCGTTGCTGAGCCTGAAAACTCAGCTGCTTCGCTTCGTGCTCACCGGCGGTTTCTCGGCCATCGTCGACTACGGGCTGTACTGGTTTCTCCACAACGTGCTCGACGTCCAGTTGGATCTCGCCAAAGCCATGGGTTTCATCGCCGGAACCCTCACCGCCTACCTCATCAACAGGCGCTGGACCTTCGGCGCGGCGCCGAGCCGGTCGCGGTTCGTGAAGGTGATGGTTCTCTATGCGCTGACGTTCACAGTGCAGGTGGGAATCAACCACCTTGTGTTCGCTTCGCTCGAGGACCGACCGTGGCGCCAGCCCCTGGCGTTCGTCATCGCCCAAGGCACTGCGACGGTGATCAACTTCATCGTCCAGCGGGTGTGGATCTTCCGGCGGGCAGGAGCGTAGCGACCCGGGGACCAATCCCGGCGGGCAGGAGCGTAGCGACCCGGGGATGGATCCGGCGGGAGAAAGGCTGACGGTACCCTCGTCACGATGCCCGCAACCAAGTCTTTCAACAGGACCCACCAGCGGCTGACCGGCTGGGGACGCACCGCGCCCAGCGTCGCCGAGGTTCTGACGACCCCGGACCCCGAAGAAATCATCCGGGCCGTGACCCGCGCCGCAGACCGGGCCGCCGATGGCCGGCACCGCGGCGTGCTCGCCCGGGGGCTGGGCCGCTCCTACGGCGACAACGCCCAGAACGGCGGCGGACTGGTCATCGACATGACCGCACTGAACCGCATCCACTCCATCGACGCGGCGACCCGCATGGTCGACGTCGACGGCGGTGTCAGCCTGGACCAGTTGATGAAGGCCGCGTTGCCGAGCGGTCTGTGGGTCCCGGTGCTGCCGGGCACCCGGCAGGTGACCATCGGCGGCGCCATCGGTTGCGACATCCACGGCAAGAACCACCACAGCGCGGGCAGCTTCGGCAACCACGTCCGCTCCATGGATCTGCTGACCGCCGACGGCCGGGTGCGAACGGTCACCCCGGACGGTCCCGAGGCCGACCTGTTCTGGGCCACCGTCGGCGGCAACGGGCTGACCGGAATCATCATGCGCGCGACCATCGAGATGACGCCGACCGAGACGGCCTACTTCATCGCCGACGGCGACGTCACCCGCAGTCTGGATGAGACCGTCGCCTTCCACAGCGACGGCAGCGAAGCCGACTACACCTACTCCAGCGCGTGGTTCGACGCGATCAGCGCGCCGCCGAAACTGGGCCGCGCGGCGATCTCCCGCGGATCACTGGCCCGCCTCGATCAGCTGCCGGAGAAGCTGCAGCGGAATCCGCTGAAATTCGATGCGCCGCAACTGCTGACGTTCCCCGACATCTTCCCCAACGGGCTGGCCAACAAGTACACCTTCGGCCCCATCGGCGAGCTGTGGTACCGCAAATCGGGAACCTATCGGGGAAAGGTCCAGAACCTGACGCAGTTCTACCACCCACTCGACATGTTCGGGGAGTGGAACCGCGCCTACGGGCCGGCGGGCTTCCTGCAGTACCAGTTCGTGGTTCCCACCGAGGCGGTGGAGGAGTTCAAGGCCATCATCGTCGACATCCAGGCCTCGGGGCACTACACCTTCCTCAATGTGTTCAAGCTGTTCGGTCCCGGCAACCAGGCGCCGCTGAGCTTCCCGATCCCCGGGTGGAACGTCTGCGTGGACTTCCCGATCAAGGCGGGTCTGAACGACTTCGTCAGAGAACTCGATCGCCGGGTATTGCAGTTCGGCGGCCGGCTGTACACCGCCAAGGACTCCCGCACCAGCGCCGAGACCTTCCACGCCATGTATCCGCGTATCGACGAGTGGATTGCCGTGCGCCGCAGGGTCGATCCCCACGCGGTGTTCGCCTCCGACATGGCCCGACGTTTGGAGTTGCTCTAGATGGTGCTCGACGCAGTGGGTAACCCACAGACGATTCTGTTGCTCGGCGGAACCTCCGAGATCGGGCTGGCGATCTGCGAGCGCTATCTGCGTGACGCTCCGGCCCGGATCGTCGTGGCGGCGCTGCCCGACGATCCCGGCCGCGAGGACGCCGTCGCGCAGGTGACGCGCGCCGGCGCCAAGTCGGTGACGCTGGTGGACTTCGACGCCCTGGACACCGCAAGCCATCCGGGCGTGATCGACGAGTGTTTCCGCGACGGCGACGTCGATGTGGCGATTGTTGCGTTCGGACTCCTCGGTGACGCCGAGGAGCTCTGGCAGGACCAGCGCAAGGCGGTCCAGATCGCCGAAATCAACTACACCGCAGCGGTTTCGGTCGGCGTTCTGGTGGGTGAGAAGATGCGCCAACAAGGCTACGGACGGATCATCGCGATGAGTTCGGCAGCCGGTGAGCGGGTGCGTCGCTCCAACTTCGTCTACGGCTCGACCAAGGCCGGACTCGACGGCTTCTACCTCGGCCTCGGCGAGGCGTTGCGGGAGTACGGGGTCAACGTGCTGGTCATCCGCCCCGGCCAGGTGCGGACCCGGATGAGCGCCCACGTCAAGGAGGCGCCGCTGACCGTCGACAAGGAGTACGTCGCCGAACTCGCCGTCACCGCGTCCGCCAAGGGCAAGCAATTGGTCTGGGCGCCAGGCGCTTTCCGCTACGTGATGATGGTGTTGCGGCACATTCCGCGGCCTATCTTCCGCAAGCTGCCGATCTAGGGGACGAGCGTCCGGTGGGCTGGAGCGAAGCGACGCGAGCTGATGGTCAAGCGCGTACCGCCGTGGCCACCGCCGGCCAGATGGTCGCCGCCGCACTGATCGCCGTCGCCGTCGCCGTGGTGGGGCTCACAGCGATCTCGAAGGTGGAGTGGCCGGCCTTCCCGTCGTCGAATCAGTTGCACGCCTTGACCACTGTCGGCCAGGTCGGCTGCCTGCTCGGTCTGGTGGCCGTCGGCTTGCTGTGGCGGCGCGGCCGCCGGCATCCCGGTGGCGGCGCCCAGTGGATCGCCCGCCTCGGCGCGGCGGCGTTCCTCAGTGTCTTCGCGGTGGTGACCATCGGGATGCCCTTGGGCGCGACCAAGCTCTACCTGTTCGGCATCTCGGTGGATCAGCAGTTCCGCACGGAGTATCTGACCCGGCTCACCGACAGCACCGCCCTGCGCGACATGACGTATGCGGGTATGCCGCCGTTCTATCCGCCGGGCTGGTTCTGGCTGGGCGGCCGGGCGGCCGCGCTGACCGGCACGCCCGCCTGGGAGATGTTCAAGCCGTGGGCCATCACGTCGATGGCTGTCGCGATCGCGGTGGCCTTCGTGCTGTGGTCCCAACTCATCCGGTTCGAGTACGCCCTGGCCGTCACCGCGGCGACCGCCGCCGTCACGCTCGCCTACAGTTCCCCGGAGCCCTACAGCGCCATCATCACCGTGCTGATCCCGCCGGTGCTGGTGCTGGCCTGGTCCGGACTACGGGGTGCTGACCGGAACGCCGGCTGGGCCGCGATCCTCGGCGTCGGGGTGTTCCTCGGCTTCACCGCCACCTTCTACACGCTGCTGTTCGGCTACACCGCGTTCACGGTGGCGATCATGGCGGTGGCGGCCGCGGTGCTGCGTCGCAGCCTCAGTCCCCTGCTGCGCGTCGGGGTGATCGCCGTCGTCGCGGCCGCGCTGGCAGCCCTCACCTGGCTGCCGTTCCTGCTGCGCGCCGCCCGCGGACCGCTGTCCGACACCGGCGCCGCCCAGCACTACCTGCCCGGCGACGGAGCCGTTCTGACCTTCCCGATGCTGCAGTTCTCGCTGCTGGGTGCGCTGTGCATGCTCGGCACCGGGTGGCTGGTATGGCGGGGCACAAGCTCGATCCGGGCCGGCGCGCTGGGCGTCGGCGTGCTGGCGCTGTACGCGTGGTCGCTGCTGTCGATGGTGACCACCCTCGGCGGCACCACGCTGCTGTCATTTCGGCTACAGCCCACACTGACGGTATTACTCAGCGCCGCCGGCGTTTTCGGCTTCGTCGACGTCGCCCGGGCCGCCGCCGACCGGTGGAACTCCCGCATCATTCCCGTGGCCACGGCCGTCGGCCTCATCGGTGCGATCGGGTTCAGCCAGGACATTCCGCATGTGCTGCGTCCCGACATCGCGGTGGCCTACACCGACACCGACGGCGACGGCCAGCGCGGCGATCGTCGGCCCCCCGGGTCGGAGAAGTACTACCCACAGGTCGACGAGGCCATTCGGGAGGCCACCGGCAAACCTCGCGACGAGACCGTCGTGATGACCGCCGACTACAGCTTCCTGTCCTTCTACCCCTACTTCGGATTCCAGGGCCTGACGTCGCACTACGCCAATCCGCTGGCCCAATTCGACAGACGCGCCGCGGCCATCGAATCCTGGGGCGCGATCAAGAAGCCCGACGAGTTCGCGCGCGCCCTGGACGCTCTGCCGTGGCCGGCGCCCACGGTGTTCCTGATGCGCCGGGGCGGGGCGGCGGGGTCGACGAACACCGTCACCCTGCGCCTCGCCGAGGACGTCTACCCGAACCAGCCCAACGTGCGGCGCTACACCGTCGACCTGGACGCCGGATTGTTCGCCGAACCGCACTTCAGCGTCAAGAACATCGGGCCTTTCGTGCTGGCGGTGCGGACACCGTCGGAGTAGCGGCTCAACCGGCGGTGATGACCTCTACCTGACACCGCACACCGTGCGCACGGGCGAGTCGCGCGTCCAACGTCACCAGCGGGGCGTCGAAGGCTTCGGCCAACGCGACGTAGAACGCGTCCCATCCACGGACCGAGTCGCGCAGTTCCCACGCCCGGCCGACGAACTGGCGGTGGCTGAATCTCTGGCCCGGCCAATCAGCGAGGTCGGTAACCGCCTGACTCGCGGCGGTGCCGTCGAGCAGCCCCCGCAGGTGGTGCGCCCTGATCACTCCGAGCACCTCGACGTCAATGACATGGGGCGCGACGTGATCGGTGTCCGCCGCCAACCGCTCAGCGATAGCCGCGGCTCGCCGGGTATCGGCGACCACCTCGAACATGCACGACGCGTCAACGACGAGCATCGGGCCACTCGCCGCGCCACTCGTCCAACGTCGCAAGGACCTCAGCTGTCGAGATGGACGAGGGCCGGCGGCCGATCCGGGACAACCACTCCGTCATGGACGGCCGCGACGCGAGCCGGGTAGCTTCCCGGCGCAGAAGTTCCGGCACCGTGATGCCACCTTCCGCCGCGCGCCGGACCAATTCCGCATACACGTCGTCGTCGATGTCTCGAATCTGCACGGTCTTCGGCATGTACGCATTATCCCATGCGGATATGCATGCCGCGATCGGCAGCGAAGCTACGCGCCGGGCCAATTACGATCTACCCCCGTGACGCAAGCTCGGGCGAACTACCGAACCGCCCGGCTTGTCGCACTCATCGCCGGCCTCCTCGGAGCGGCGCTGGCGATCCTCACCCCGTTCCTTCCGGTCAAGCAGACCACCGCACAACTGGACTGGCCGCAGAACGGGACGCTGAGCAGTGTCACCGCACCGTTGATCGGCTACGTGGCGACCGACCTGTCGATCAGCGTGCCGTGTCAGGCCGCCGCAGGGCTGACCGCCGACACCACCGGACCCGACACTGGCAGAACGGTGCTGCTGTCGACGGTCCCCAAGCAGGCACCCAAGGCCGTCGACCGCGGCCTGCTGATCCAACGCGTCAACAACGACCTCGTGGTCGTCGTCCGCAACACCCCGGTGGTGGTGGCGCCGATGAGCCAGGTGCTCAGCCCGGCCTGCCAGAAGCTGACCTTCAGCGCCCATGCCGACACAGTGACCGGCGAATTCGTCGGCCTCACCACAGGCACCGACAGCGACGATCCCGGTGCACCACTGCGCGGCGAGCGCGGCGGTTACGACTTCCGCCCCCAGATCGTCGGGATCTTCACCGACCTGTCCGGCCCGGCCCCACCCGGGCTGAGCGTCGCGGCCACCGTCGACACCCGGTACAGCCTGGCGCCGACGGCTCTGAAGATGGCCGCGATGGCGCTCGGGCTGCTCGCCACATGCGTGTCGCTGATCGCCCTGCACATCCTCGACACCTCCGACGGCACCCGGCACCGCCGGCTGCTGCCGGCCCGCTGGTGGTCGATGAACGCACTGGACGGACTCGTGGTGGCCGTCCTGGTGTGGTGGCACTTCGTCGGAGCCAACACCTCCGACGACGGTTACATCCTGACCATGGCACGGGTGTCGGAGAGCTCCGGGTACATGGCCAACTACTACCGCTGGTTCGGCACCCCGGAGTCCCCGTTCGGCTGGTACTACGACCTGCTGGCGATGTGGGCGCACGTCAGCACGGCCAGCATCTGGATGCGGCTGCCCACCCTGCTGATGGCCCTGGCCTGCTGGTGGCTGATCAGCCGTGAGGTGATCCCGCGACTCGGGCGCCCGGTCAAGCACAGCCGCGCGGCCGCCTGGACGGCCGCCGGCATGTTCCTGGCGTTCTGGCTGCCGCTCAACAACGGCTTGCGCCCCGAGCCGATCATCGCCCTGGGCATCCTGGCGACCTGGTGCTCGGTGGAGCGCGGCGTGGCCACCAGCCGGTTGCTACCGGTGGCGATCGCCTGCATCATCGGGGCACTGACGCTGTTCTCCGGCCCCACCGGGATCGCCTCGATCGGCGCCCTGCTGGTGGCCGTCGGACCGCTGCGCACGATCCTGCATCGGCGCTCGCGGCGGTTCGGCCTGATGCCGTTGCTGGCACCGATTCTGGCGGCGGCCACGGTGACGATCATCCTGATGTTCCGCGACCAGACCTTCGCGAGCGTGGCGCAGGCCAACGCCCTCAAGCGGGCGGTGGGGCCGAGCCTGAGCTGGTTCGACGAGCACACCCGCTACGAGCGGCTGATGATGGCCACGCCGGACGGGTCCATCGCGCGCCGCTTCGCGGTGCTGGCTTTGATTGTGGCGCTGGCTGTTTCGGTGGCGGTGATGCTGCGCCGCGGGCACATTCCCGGCACCGCCGTCGGCCCGAGTCGGCGCATCATCGGCATCACCGTGATCTCATTCGTCGCGATCATGTTCACGCCCACCAAATGGACCCACCATTTCGGGGTGTTCGCCGGGCTAGCCGGATCGCTGGGCGCGCTGGCCGCCATCGCGGTGGCGCCGGCGGTGATGCGATCGAGGCGCAATCGCTGGGTATTCGCCGCGGCGGTGCTGTTCATCACCGCACTGGCGTTCGCCAGTGTCAACGGCTGGTGGTACGTCTCCAATTTCGGGGTGCCGTGGTCGAATCAGATGCCGGAGTTCCGGCTCGGCTTCGCGACCGTCCTGCTCGGGATGTCGGTTGCGGCACTGCTGATCGCGGCCTGGACCCATTTCTCCGGGCGCGAGGACGCACCGGCAGGCCGGCACTGGTGGTCCCGACTGCCCGCCTCACCGCTGGCCGTGGTGGCATGGCTGCTGGTGGTCTTCGAAGTCGCCTCGCTGACCCTGGGCATGATCAACCAGTACCCGGCATGGTCGGTCGGGCGGTCGAACCTGCAGGCGCTCACCGGCAAGACCTGCGGGCTGGCCGACGACGTGCTGGTCGAGTCGGATCCCAACGCCGGGATGCTGCGGCCGGTCAACATTCCCGTCGCCGACGCACTGGGATCGGCGAGCGCAGAAGGCTTCTCGCCCAATGGAATTCCCACCGACATCTCCACTCTGATCGAGCCGCCCGCCAGCGGGAACTTCATCGGCGTCGGCGCCGCCGACTCCGGTGGCGGCGGATCGGCCCCGGAAGCCGGGACCGAGGGCGGCGCCCCGGTGGCACCCGGGGTGAACGGCTCGCGCGCCCCGCTGCCCTACGGCCTCGACCCGGCGACCACCCCGGTGCTGGGCAGCTGGCGGGCCGGGGCGCAGCGGCCGGCCCGGCTGCGGTCGGCCTGGTACCGGCTGCCCGCCCGGGACACCCTCGGCGATGACTCCGCACCCCTGGTGGTGATCTCGGCGGCCGGCCGCTTCGATCAGGACGAGGTCACCGTCCAGTGGGCGACCGACGCGCAGGCCGCGGCCGGCAAGGCGGGCGGATCACTCGGATTCGCCGACATCGGCTCGGTCCCGGCCTGGCGGAACCTGCGGGCCCCGCTCACGGCGATCCCCGAGGACGCGACACTGATCCGGGTGGTCGCCGTCGACGACGACCTGTCGCCGCAGCACTGGATCGCCGTCACGCCGCCGCGGATCCCCAAACTGCGGACCCTTCAGCAGGTGGTCGGCTCCGCGGATCCGGTGCTGCTGGACTGGCTGGTCGGATTGGCCTTCCCCTGTCAGCGTCCGTTCGGGCACTCCAACGGGGTCACCGAGGTGCCGCGGTGGCGCATCCTGCCGGACCGCTTCGGCGCGGACTCCAACTCCCCGGTGATGGACAACATCGGCGGCGGTCCGCTGGGGATCAGCGAACTGCTGTTCCGGGCCACCACGGTGCCCACCTATCTGAAGGACGACTGGTTCCGCGACTGGGGGTCCCTGCAGCGACTGAGGCTGTACTACCCGGACGCGACGCCCGCCCGGCTGAATCTCGGCACCGCCACCCGCAGCGGCCTGTGGAGTCCGGCCCCGCTGCGCCCGACGTAACCCGTCTCGCCACCTCGGGGCGTTTTCGTGCGCTCAGCGCTCGGTGGCGCCCCGAAACGACCGGGCTACCGGCCCGGTGTCACCTGACCCGGTGATCCCGTCGCCTACCATCGACCATCGTGCCCAGAGTCAGCAGGGATTCCAGCCCGGGGGCCGCGCTGGGTACTCACCCTTCCGACTCCGCGGGCGTCGCCCGGCTCATCGCCATCCTCGCCGGCCTGGCCGGCATCGTCCTGTGCGCCCTGACACCGCTGCTGCCGGTCACCCAGACCACGGCCACCATCGTCTGGCCGCAGGCCCCCGGACCCGGGGGAACGGTCGGAAACATCACCGCACCGCTGGTCTCGGGCGCCCCCGAAGCACTCCAGGCGTCAATCCCCTGCGTGGCCATCGCCACCCTGCCGCCCGATGGCGGGGTCGCGTTCTCCACCAACCCGGCCAACGGGATCGACGCGGCGCGCAACGGCCTGTTCGTCCGGGCCGGCGCCGACTCGGTCGTCGTCGCGTTCCGGGACACGGTGGCCGCGGTCGCCCCGCGCGCGGCGGTCGCTTCCGGAACCTGCAGCACCATCAACGTCTGGGCCAATCCGGGCGGTGTGGGCGCGGAGTTCGTCGGGATCCCCGGCGCGACGGGCACCCTGCCGCCCGATAAGAAGCCGCAGGTGACCGGGGTCTTCACCGACTTGAAGCTGCCGACGCCAGGGCCCGCGACATGGGGTCCGGCGCTTTCGGCGCGCATCTCGGTCGACACCCGCTTCATCACCAGCCCCACCCCCCTCAAACTCGCCGTCATGGTGGTCGGCGTGCTGTGCGTCATCGCCTCGATCGCCGCACTGGCGGTCCTGGACGGCCGGCGGCCGCGCGTCCCGGGCGCGCGCCGCGGGTGGCTGCGGCACTGGCCGGTCGACCTCGGTGTGATCGGCACCCTCGTGTTCTGGCACTTCCTCGGAGCGATCTCCTCCGACGACGGTTACAACCTGACCATCGCCCGCGTCTCCGGCGAGGCCGGCTACAACGCCAACTACTACCGGTACTTCGGAGCGGGCGAAGCGCCGTTCGACTGGTATCAGTCGGTCCTGGCCCATCTCGCATCGGTCAGCACCGCGGGCATCTGGATGCGGCTGCCGGCGCTGGCCGCGGCGATCGGCAGTTGGCTGATCCTGTCGCGCGGGGTGCTGCCGCGACTGGGTTCGGGCCGCGGCGGACTCGATCAGAACCGGGTGGCCGTCGCCACCGGCGGTGCGGTGTTCCTTGCCGCCTGGCTGCCGTTCAACAACGGACTGCGGCCCGAGCCGCTGATCGCCGTCGGCGTGCTGGCGGTGTGGATGCTGGTCGAGCGCACGGTGGCGACCAGCAGGCTCGCGCCGACCGCGGTCGCGATCGTGGTGGCGGTCTTCTGCGTGACGCTTGCCCCGCAGGGCCTGGTGGCCGTCGCTCCCCTGCTCGTGGGCGCCCGGGCGATCGCCCGGATCATCGGGCGCCGCCGGGCGCGGGACGGCGCGCTGGCGCCGCTGGCCGTGCTGGCCGCTGCACTGTCGGTGTTCTTCGTGGTGGTGTTCCGCGACCAGAGTCTGGCCACGGTCGCCGAGTCGGTGCGCATCAAATACGTTGTGGGCCCGACGATCTCGTGGTACCAGGACTTCCTCCGGTACTACTTCCTCACCGTGGAGGAACAGCCCGAAGCCTCGCTGACCCGTCGGTTCGCCATCCTGGTGATGCTGGTGTCCATGTTCGTGATGCTGGTGATGCTGCTGCGCAAGGGGCACGTGGCCGGACTGGCGCGCGGACCGTTGTGGCGGCTGATCGGCAGCACCGCACTGGGTCTGTTGCTGCTGACCTTCACCCCCACCAAGTGGGCGGTCCAGTTCGGCGGCTTCGCGGGCCTGGCCGCGGCACTGGGCGCGGTGACGGCGTTCGCCTTCGCCACGGTGGGTCTGCACAGCCGGCGAAACCTCGCCCTGTACGTGACCGCTCTGCTGTTCGTCGTCGCGTTGGCGACGGCAGGACCCAACGGCTGGTTCTACGTCGGCAACTACGGGGTGCCGTGGTACGACCGCTCACCGGTCCTGGTGCACCGTCCGGTGACGTCGATGTTCCTGGCACTGGCCATCATCACCGCGCTGATCGCCGGTTGGCTGCACTACCGGATCGACTACGCGGGGCATACCGAGGTGGCCGACACCCGCCGCAACCGCCTGCTGGCGTCCACCCCACTGCTGGCCGTGTCGCTGATCATGGTGCTGCTCTCGATCGGGTCGATGGCCAAGGGGTTCGTCCAGCGCTATCCCGCATACACAATCGGCAAGGCGAACCTGGCGGCGCTGACGTCTGGCTTGTCGACGTCGAGTTGCGCGATGGCCGACGAGGTTCTGGTGGAGGCCGACCCCAACGCCGGAATGCTCAAACCCGCCCCGGGCCAGACCTGGGGCAGGTACGGCCCGCTGGGCGGGGAGAATCCCGTCGGCTTCACCCCCAACGGAGTCAGCGATAACCTCGATCCGGTCGCGCCGTTCATCGCCAACCCCGGCACCGTCAACTCCGACGGCTCGCCGAACAAGGCGAACTGGGGCATCGGTTTCTCCGGCGGCACCGGCGGCGGCTACGGCCCGGTCGGGGTGAACGGGTCAAAGGTGTTCCTGCCCTTCGGCCTTGACCCCAAGACCACCCCGGTGATGGGCAGTTACAAGGAGAACACGCTGGCCGCCAAGGCCACCTCCGCGTGGTACGAGTTACCGCCACGCAGCCCGGATCGGCCGCTGGTCACCGTCGCCGCCGCCGGCGCGATCTGGTACTACGACTCCGAGGGCGAGTTCCACTACGGGCAGTCGCTGAAGTTGCAGTGGGGAGTCCGTCAGTCCGACGGCACTGTCAAGGCACTGGAGAAGGTCTATCCCATTGACACCCAGGAGCAATTGGCCTGGCGCAACCTGCGTTTCCCACTGAAGGACGCTCCGCCGGAGGCGAACGTGGCCCGCATCGTCGCCGACGATCCGAACCTGTCCAACGAGCAGTGGTTCGGCTTCACACCGCCGCGGGTTCCGGTGCTGCAGACCGCACAGAAATTCCTCGGTACCGGAACCCCGGTGCTGATGGACATCGCCAGTGCGGCCCACTTCCCGTGCCAGCGGCCGTTCTCCGAGCATCTGGGCGTCGCCGAGTTGCCGCAGTACCGCATACTGCCCGACCTCAAACAGGTTGTGGTGTCGTCGAACTTGTGGCAGTCCGCGCGCGCGGGCGGGCCGTTCCTGTTCATCCAGGCGCTCCTGAGCACGTCGACGGTGCCGACCTACCTGGACAACGACTGGTACCGCGACTGGGGCGCCCTCGAGCGCTACAACCGCGTCGTGCCCGCAACGCAGGCCCCTAACGCCGTCATCGACCAAGGCTCCCAACGGGTTTACGGATGGAGCCGTAACGGACCGATCAGGGCGCTCCCCTGAGATGAGGTGCGCATGACACAGACTCTCGCCGCATCCGCCCGCGAATCCGACCACCAGGTCAACGTCACCCGATGGGTGGCGATCGTGGCCGGGCTGCTGGGTTTCGTGTTGTCGGTGCTGACTCCACTGCTGCCGGTGGTGCAGACCACGGCGACGCTGAACTGGCCGCAGGGCGGCCAGTTGGCCAACGTGACGTCCCCGCTGATCTCGCTGTCGCCGGTCTCGATGACGGCGACGGTGCCCTGCGAGGCGATCCGGTCGATGCCCCCCAAGGGGGGCATGGTGCTGGGCCTGGCCCCGCAGAAGGCGAAGGACGCCGGCCTCAACTCGTTGTTCGTGACGGTGGACGCCCAGCGCGTGACCATCGCTGATCGCAACGTGGTGATCGCCAGCGTCCCGCGCGCGAAAGTGGTTGCGCCGGAATGCCAGCGGATCGAGATCAGCTCCTCGGAGAAGGGCACCTTCGCCTCCTTCATCGGACTGCCACCCAGTGCCGACTACCAGGATCTGGACGCCGAGGAGAAGGAGGACTCTCCGCAGACCGGATACGACCACCTGCGCAGCGGGTTCGCCGACCCCAATCTGCGGCCGGGAATCGTCGGGGTGTTCACCGACCTGACCGGTCCGGCGCCGGCCGGTCTGAACGTCTCGGCGACCATCGACACCCGGTTCACCACCCGGCCGACGACGCTGAAACTGGCGGCGATGTTGCTGGCGATCGCCGCCACCATCGTGGCGGTGGTCGCGTTGTGGCGCCTGGACAGGCTCGACGGACGTCGCATGCACCGGCTGATCCCCACGCGCTGGCGAACCTTCACCGCCGTCGACGTGACGGTGGTCGGCGCCTTCCTGGTCTGGTACGTGATCGGGGCCAACTCCTCCGACGACGGCTACATCCTGGGCATGGCCCGGGTCGCCGAGCGTGCGGGCTACATGTCGAACTACTTCCGCTGGTTCGGCGTGCCCGAGGACCCGTTCGGCTGGTACTACAACGTCCTGGCGTTGATGACGCACGTCAGCACCGCGAGCCTGTGGATCAGGCTGCCCGATCTGGTGTGCGCGCTGATCTGCTGGCTGCTGCTGTCCCGCGAGGTGCTGCCCCGCCTCGGGCCCGCCGTGGCGGGCAGCCGCGCGGCGCTGTGGGCCGCCGGTCTGGTGCTGCTGGCCGCCTGGATGCCGTTCGACAACGGCCTGCGCCCCGAGGGCCAGATCACCACCGGCGCGCTGATCACCTACGTGCTCATCGAGCGCGCCATCACATCCGGGCGGCTCACCCCGGCCGCCCTGGCGATCATCACCGCGTCGTTCACCCTCGGGATCCAGCCGACCGGCTTGATCGCCGTGGCCGCCCTGCTGGCCGGCGGCCGCCCCATCCTGCGAATCCTGATGCGCCGCCGGGCGACTGTGGGCACCTTGCCGCTGATCGCGCCCCTGCTCGCCGCGGGGACGGTGATCCTCACCGTGGTCTTCGCCGACCAGACCCTGGCAACGGTGCTGGAAGCTACCCGGATCCGCACCGACATCGGTCCCAGCCAGCCCTGGTACACCGAGAACCTGCGGTACTTCTACCTGATCCTGCCGACGGTGGACGGTTCCCTGTCACGGCGATTCGGCTTCCTGATCACCGCCCTGTCGTTATTCATCTCGACGTTCGTCATGCTGCGCCGCAAGCGGGTTCCCGGTGTGGCCCGGGGTCCGGCCTGGCGGCTGATGGGCGTGATCTACGCGACGATCTTCTGTCTGATGTTCACCCCCACCAAGTGGGTGCACCACTTCGGCCTCTTCGCCGCAGTCGGCGCCGCGGTGGCCGCACTGGCGACGGTCCTGGTGTCGCCCGCGGTGCTGCGCTGGTCGCGTAACCGGATGACGGTCGTCACCGCAGTGCTGTTCCTGCTCGCACTGACCTTCGCCACCACCAACGGCTGGTGGTACGTCTCCAGCTACGGCATCCCGTTCAACAACACGATGCCCAAGATCGCCGGAATCAGCGTCAGCGCAATCTTCCTGGCGCTCTTCGTACTTGCGGCGCTCTATACCGTGTGGCTGCACATCACCGCCCGCCCCCACGGCGAGGGCCGTCTGACCCGCGCGCTCACCGCGGCCCCACTCATGCTCGCCGCCGGCTTCATGGTGGTGGTGAATCTGGCGTCGATGACTGCGGGAATGATCCGGCAGTACCCCACCTTCTCCAACGGGTGGTCGAACGTGAAGGCACTGGCCGGCGGTTGCGGCCTGGCCGACGACGTGCTCGTCGAGCCCGATCCCAATGTCGGATTCCTGACACCGCTGCCCGGAACCTACGGAAAGCTCGGGCCATTGGGCGGAACCAAGGCGGTCGGTTTCAGCCAGAACGGTGTGCCGGAAAAGATCGTCGCCGAGGCGATCCGGGTCAATAATCCGACGCCCGGGATCGATCACGACTGGGAGGGCCCGTTCAAGCTCGCCAAGCCGGGTGTCAACGGATCCACGGTTCCGCTGCCCTACCAACTCGACCCCGCGCGGGTTCCGATGGCCGGCAGCTACGTCGACACCGGCCAGCAGGAGAGCCAGCTGACGTCGGCCTGGTACCCGTTGCCGCCCAACGATGACGGCCACCCGTTGGTGGTGGTGACCGCCGCGGGCACCATCGCCGGCAACAGCGTGCTCAACAACCACACCGACGGCCAGACGGTCGAATTGGAGTACGGCAAGCCCGGGCCCGACGGTGCTCCGGTCGCCGCCGGCCGGGTCGAGCCCTATGACCTGGGCCCGGCTCCGTCGTGGCGGAACCTGCGCTTCGCGCGGTCGCAGATGCCCGCTGACGCCACCGCGATTCGCATTGTGGCCCAGGACAAGTCGCTGTCCCTCGGGGACTGGGTGGCGGTCACCCCGCCTCGGGTTCCGGAGTTGCGCACGGTGCAGGAGTTCGTCGGCTCAGAAGATCCGGTGTTGATGGACTGGGCGGTGGGCCTGGCCTTCCCGTGCCAGCAACCCATGCTGCATTCCAACGGCGTGACCCAGGTGCCGAAGTTCCGCATCACCCCGGACTACCTCGCCAAGAAGCAGGACACCGACACCTGGGAGGACGGCCGCAACGGCGGACTGCTGGGCATCAGCGACCTGTTGTTGCGGGCCCATGTGATGTCCACCTACCTCTCCCATGACTGGGGCCGGGACTGGGGTTCACTGCGCAAGTTCGACACCATCGTCGACGCGACTCCGGCGAAGTTGGAGTTGGGTAGCGCGACCCGCAGCGGCCTGTGGAAGCCGGGGAAGATCAGGATCAAGGCCTAGTGACTCCGCCGGAGCCGAGATGACCAGGCGCCGAGCGCTTCTGGTGGGCGGCGGCATCCTCGCTGTCGTCGCTGCCGTGGTGGCGGTTCTGGTGTACCGCTCGTCCCCCCGCAGCCCGTCGGGCTGCGACACGGTGCACGCGTTGATCGCCTACAACACCCGGTTCACCGAACAGATGAAGTCCTCGGCCGATACGGACAGGGCCAGTGCGGTGACGCCGGATCAGTACCGGGAGTGGGCGGCGCGGGTGAAGGATTACGCCGGCCAGATCTCCGACCCGGCGTTGTCCGGTAAGGCGGGCACCGCTGCTGATCTTGCGGGGCGACTGGCCGACCTGGTGCCGCGGTATCGCGCCAAGCCCGACGACGCCCCCGTCACCCGGGAGTACGCCGGCCTCGGCATCGAGTACGGCAATGCGATCAGCCGTCTGGAGTACGCCTGCCTGCCAGTGGGCTAGCGGCTGTCCACAGTCTCTGATTGATCCACAGGTTGCGAATCGGAGCCTCCGTACCGTCGGTGGATCGTCATAGAATTCGAACATGTTTTCGAGTCGGGTCTTGGCGGCGTTATCGGCGGTGGACGACGCCGTCGAAGCCCTCCGAGCGCTGGACTGGGACCAGCTTGCAGTGCGAGAACGCCTGGGGGCGCTGGACCGCCTGGAGACGGTCCGGCGTAAAGCCGCGGCGTGCTCGTTGGATCTGGTGGGCTCGGTCGAACGCTGCGGCGCACAAGAACTCGGCGGGGTGTCGGCCAGGGTGATCGCCGACGTCATCCGGATCAGTCCCCAGGAGGCCCGACGCCGCATCCGTGACGCAGCACAACTGCAGACACGCACCACGCTCACCGGCCAGACCCTGCCCCCGTCATTGCCGGCGACGGCGAAGGCGTGGAACGCCGGGCTGCTCGATGCCGAACACCTGCGGACCATCCAGGCATTCATCAAGGACCTGCCCGAGGACATCCACCCGGCAGCCGTGGAAGGAGCCGAAGCGTTCCTGGCCGACAGAGCCGCCGAGTTGCGGCCCGACCAGCTGGGCAAGGTCGCCGATCGGCTGGCCATCACCCTGAATCCGGACGGGAAATTCTCCGATGACTACCGCGCGCTGCAGCGGGGCTTTCAATGGTGCGGGCGGCAACGCACCGACGGCATGAGCGTCGGGAAACTGATCGCCTCACCGGAGTTGCGGGCCACCATCGATGCCCTGTTCGCGAAATACGCGGCACCCGGGATGTGCAACCCCGACGACCAGACGCCCACGATCACCGGCGAACCGACCCAGGTCGGGATCGACGCCGACCGCCGTGTGAACGCCCAGCGCCAACACGATGCCCTCTCAGCGTTGCTGCGCAGCCTGCTCGGCGACCCGAAACTCGGCTCCCACAAGGGTCTGCCCGTGACGATCATCGCCACGACGACAGTCGAACAGCTCTCCTCAGCGGCCGGTCATGCGGTTACCGCAGGGGGCACGCTGCTGCCGATGAAAGACCTCATCCGGATGGCTAGCCATGCCTACCACTATCTATGCGTGTTCGATCGACATACCGAACGGGCCATTTATCTCGGCAGGAGTCGGCGAATCGCCTCAGCCGACCAGCGAATCGTCCTGCACGCCAAGGACCGTGGCTGCACGGCACCGGGCTGCGATATGCCGGGCTACCTCTGCGAGACCCATCATGTCGACGAGTGGGCCGACGGGGGCCGCACCGACATCGACCGGCTCACGTTTGCCTGTGGCCAACACCACCGACTGATCAAGCCCGGCGGATGGACCACCCGGAAACGCGGCGACGGCACCACCGAGTGGCGTCCCCCGCCCCAGATCCCACTGCCCGCCCGCACCAACGACTTTCATCACCCCGAACGCCTCCTCTAGGAGAGCACTTGATCCCAGAGTTATGCTGGCAAAAGCGGGTCGGGCGAGCGAAATTCAGCCAGGCAAAGGAGCCTTCCAATGACACGGGTCATCGAACACGGCAAGCGGACCGGCTACGCCTCGCTCGCCGCCGGCGGGCTCAACCGGGAATCCTTCCCCATGCGGCTGTTCCTCAAGGGCAATGCCAAGCAGTGGAACCCGGCCGATATCGACCTGAGTCAGGACGCGCGGGACTTCGCGGCGATGACCGACCGTGAACGCCAGTACACGACCCTGTTAGCCGCGCAGTTCATGGCCGGCGAGGAGTCGGTGACCCAGGACCTGCAACCGTTCGTCGCGGCCATGGCGGCCGAAGGCCGCTTCGCCGACGAGATGTACCTGACCCAGTTCGTCTACGAGGAGGCCAAGCACGCCCTGGCGTTCCGGCTGTGGTTCGACGCCGTCGGTGTGTTGTCCGATCTTCACGAGTTCGTCGAGGCCAACGAGCCGCTCTCGCAGATCTTCACCCGCGAGTTGCCGGACAGCCTGTACGCGTTGGCGCAGGACACGGGCCCGGTCAATCAGATCAGGGCCTCGGTCACCTACAACCACGTAGTGGAGGGGTGCCTGGCGCTGACCGGCTACTACGGCTGGAACAAGGTGTGCAACAGCCGCGGCATCCTGCCCGGCATGCAGAAGATCATCAAGCACATCGGCGACGACGAGCGCCGGCATATGGCCTGGGGCACCTTCACCTGCCGCCGCCACGTCGCCGCCGACGAGAGCAACTGGCAGGTGGTCCAGGACCGGATGGGCGAGCTGATGGGACTCGCGGTGGCCAGCGTGGAGACTGACCCGTTCAACTTCCGTGAGGACTCCCCGTTCGGCATCGACCCCGACGAGCTGGGTGCCTACGCCGCGGACAAGCTGACCCGCCGGCTCGGTGCCATCGAGTCCGCCCGGGGCGCCGACATCAGGCTCATCGACCGTGACGCCTCCCCCGAGGCTCTCGAGGAGCAGTTCCACACCGAGGACCAGCTGACGCTGACCGGATAGCGCGGCTACAGACCAGCCTCCGCGGGCTGCGGCGCCGGCGCCAGGGTCAGAAGCGTCTCGCCCGCGCTGACGACGCCCTCGGCCGCGACCTCGACGCCACCGAACTTCTTGGCGTTGAGGATGACGATCGGCGTGATCAGCGGATAGCCGGCAGCCTCGATCACCGCGCGGTCGAAGGTCACCAGTGGGGTTCCGGCGGTCACCCGATCTCCCTTGGCGACGTGGACGTCGAATCCTTCGCCCTTGAGCTTCACGGTATCGAGGCCGATGTGGATCAGCACCTCCACCCCGTTGTCGAGCGCCAGGCCGAAGGCATGCCCGGTCGCCTGTGCGGCGACCACGACGCCCGATCCCGGCGCGTAGGCGGTATTGCCCGACGGCTCGATGGCGACGCCGGGGCCCATGATGCCCTTGCCGAACACCGGATCGGGCACGTCGCTGAGCGCCACCACCGTGCCGGCCAGTGGCGACACGATGTCGGCCTCCAGTCCGGCGTCCCCGACCGCCTTGGTGGCCGCGGCGGCCACGAGGGTGTCGGCGCTGGCCTTGCCCATCGGGCTCTCGAGATCCGCCACCGAGACACCCGCCGCGGCCGCCGCGGCGGCCTGCTCCGGGGTGCGGTAGCCGGACAGGATCACCAGAACCATCGAGGTGAAGAACGCGGCCAGCACCGCCACCGCGTACAGGCCCATGTTGCTGAACGCGGGGATGGTCAACAGCGAGGTGAACACGAACGCCTTCGTCGTCACACCGCCGCCGAGGCCGATGATGAGGCCACCGACGAGGCAGCCCACCAGCATTCGCGGGTAGATCCGCTTGAACCGCAGGTGAATGCCGTAGAGCGACGGTTCCGAGATGCCGCCGAGCAGACCGGCCGCCAGCGCGCCGGTAGCAGTCTGCTTCATGGCCTTGTCGCGCTCACGCCAGGCCAGGAACAGCACACCGGCTGTCGCCCCGAAGCAGGAGAAGTTCCAGGCGCCCATCGGGCCCTGGATGTAGTCGTAGCCCAGGGTCTGGATGTTGAGCAGCATGATCGCGTTGATCGGCCAGTGCAGGCCCAACGGCACCATGAACGGGTAGGCCAGCGGAACCAGGATGGCGAAGATCAACGGCGAGAAGTCGTTGATGGACTTGAGGATATTGGCCAATCCGGCACCGGTGTAGACGCCGATCGGTCCGATCACGAAGGCCGTGAGCGGGATCATGATCAACATCGACAGGAACGGCACGAAGATCAGCTGCACGTTCTCGGGGATGACCCGCTTGAGGAATTTGTAGAGCACGCCCAGTACGGCGGCCATCAGAAGCGGCGGGAATACCTGGCTGCTGTAGTTGAAGATGGTCAGCGGCACGCCGAAGATCTTGACCACGTCGACGGTCGATCCGAAGACGTTCTGCGGTGAGGCGACCTCTTTGAGGGCGGCGAAGCCCGGCAGCATGACGACCGCCATGATCGCGAAGCCGACCCACGGATCGGCGCCCAATTTCTTCGACGCGTTGTAGGCGACCATCAGCGGCAGGAAGACGAAGACGCTCTGCCACATCAGGTTGACGAACTGCCAGGACGGAGCCAGTTCGACACGCGGATCGGCCCAGTTCGGGATGACCTTGAGGGTGCTCATCAGGGCCATGAACGTGATGAACAGCGAAGCACCCAGCAGCGCACCGAGGATCGGGCGGAACGAGTCGGACAGGAACTCGAAGAAGGAGTCCAGCCAGGAGAACTTGCCGCGCGGTCCCTTGGCGCGGGCCGCGGCTTTGATCGCGTCGGCATCGGCCGCAGCGGCGCCGCCGCCCATCCCCGGCAGGGCCTTGATCTGGTTGTACACCGTCTGCACACCGCCGCCGATGACCACCTGATACCGGTCGCCGGCCTGCGGAACCGCACCCATCACCCCGGACACCGACTCGAGGTCGGACTGGGTGACCAGGGAAGCGTCGCGAAGCTGGAACCGCAAGCGGGTCGCGCAGTGCGAGAGGCTCTCGACGTTGGCCGGACCGCCGAGTTTCTCGACGATGTCGGCAGCAGTATTCGACATAGGTGTCCCAACCCTCCGCGACGCGCCTCGCGCCGGTCCCGGCGGAGGTGAATTGGATGGTATCGACCAAGAGGCGCCGCCGGGATCCGAATGAACGGTGGGGATCCAATGATCGAGGGATCCCCTCGGGCATCGCGCCCCTGGGAGTGCCCGGCTACTGGTAGTGCCCGGCTACTGGGAGTGCCCGGCTACGGCGGCGACGGTGTGGTGGTTCGCAGTCGCTCCGGTTGCATCGACCAGACGGTCGCGGCTGACTGCGAGTCGGCCCGGGCGCAGTACGCCGGTGATCCGTTCTCGGTGACCGCGGCAGCGCCGAGCACCGCGCAGTCGGCACCGATGACCACGACCGGCAGATCCATCCGGGCCGAGACCGCCGGCGGCGGCGGCGTGGTGGGTGCGGTGCGCGACTCGGAACTCCGGTGCTGGGAGGCCAGGACGGCAGCCACGCCGACGGCCCCGGCGAGCAGCAGACCGCCCAGTCCGGCGGTGATCCATCTGCTGCGCCCCGGGGCCGGCGCCGGTCCGGCCTTCCGGTGGCGCGGCGCCCCGCCGGATGACACGAGCGCGTCCTGCATGGCCCGGGCGAAGTCACCGCAGCGGTCGAACCGGTCCGCCGGCGTCTTCGCCAGCGCCTTGGCGAAGACCGGTTCGAACCGGGAGAGGTCGGGGTGACCGGTGCCGATGTCCGGCGGCGGTGCGCTCAGGTGCGCACTGATGACCGCCGCCGGGTTCGTGTTCGAGAACGGCGCAGCGCCGGTGAGCAGATGAAAGGCGGTGGCGGCCAACGAGTACTGATCGGCATGGCCGTCGATCTCCTCGCCCTTGAGTTGCTCGGGCGCAGCATAGGTCACCGTTCCGACCGTCGTGTCGGTTCCGGTCAGGTAACTGGTCTGTCCGACCCAGCGCGCAACCCCGAAGTCCGCCAACAGGATTCGGTCGATGTGATCACCGGACTCGGGATGTCCGAGCAGGATGTTGGCCGGCTTGATGTCGCGGTGCAGCAGGTGCCGGCTGTGGGCGTAGTCCAGTGCGTCCGCGACTGCGCCGACGATCTGCACGACCTGCGCAGCCGGGATGCCGCGAGGATGGCGTTCGGTGAGCAGCCGGAACGCGTCGGTGCCGTCGATGAACTCCATCGAGATCCACAGCTGATCCTCGAAGTCGCCCCGGTCGTAGATGGTGACGATGCTGGGGTGACGCAGCGTGGCCACCATCTCGGCTTCCTGGTTGAACCGCTGCCGGTACTCGTCGTCATGGCTGACGGCGGTTCCGAGCACCTTCAGGGCATCGCGGCGCGGCAGGCGGGGATGCTCGGCCAGATACACCTCGCCCATGCCGCCGGTGCCCAGGACGCGCAGAATCGTATAGCCGGCGAAAACCTCGCCGTCCGTCAGCGGCATCAAGAACCCCTAGGCCGGGACGGCGGCCTTCAGCGACTCCAGTGCAGCCGCCGACAACCGAGCCAGTTCCTGCGCCTCATCGAGAGTCAGTGCCGCAGAAAAGATTTCGGCCATCCGGTTGTTGGTGGCCTCCTCGACCTCGGCGTAACGCTGCTTCTTGTCCGCGCCGTCAGCGAAGGGTTCGGGCCAGCCGAACATCCGGGTGTACTCCTCGCCGCCGTGCATCATGTGGGCCTCGACGGGGGCGATGTCCGACAGGCTCAGCGCGCTGAAGTGCACGTCGCCCCGCAACTCACGCAGGACGAACATCACCTGCAGCGCACGGGCCGGGGCGTCCTCGGCCAACGGCATGGTGCGCCAGCCCGCGAACATGGGCAGCCCGCCGGCCGGGGTGGCGGCAATGATCTTCTCCCCCAGTTCGGCGATACGGGCGGTTCCCTCGGCGCCGGCCAGGTATTTGCGGCCGAAATCCGCGACCTGGTCGTTGTACACCTGGGCGGCTCCGGCCGCGCCGCGCACCGCCACGCCCTGGTCCCAGAGTCCGGCGATGGTGGTCGGCTCGAAGATCGAGAACACCGACGCGACGGTGACGCCGGTGGCGTCGCCGAGCACCCCACCCCGCCCCGCGACGTAACCGGCCAGCGGGTGGGAATACCCGGCCGCGATGCTTCCGGCGAAGGTCTCCGGGTGCAGCATGAAGACGCCGATGGCCTCCCCCATCGAAGCCCCTGCGGTCTGGGCGGCCTCATTCATCGGTGCGTCACTCACATTGATGCTCCTGCTTCAGGTCCGCCGAATCGGTTGTCAACCGGCTCGGATGATCCTACGGACCCGACCACCGGCCACGGCACGGCCCGATCAAACGGCGCTGAGGCGTCAGCCGCCCAACAGCCGCTCAGACACCGCGATCGCCAGACGTCTGGGCAGTATCCGGGTGACCACCCGGGAGACGAAGGCATTGCCGACGCCGTCGACGAAGCTCGGCTTCCGGTCGGGCAGCACGCGCAGGGTGTGCTCGACGACCTGCGCAGGAGTACGGGTGAACAACTGCGCCGCCGAACCCGACGCGGCGCTGGCCGCAGCCTCCCCCGCCAGTTCGAAAAACGGGGTGTCGGTCAGCCCGGGGCACACCGCCAGGACCCGGATCCCGTGCTGGCGTTCCTCGGCCCACAGTGCTTCGGTGAACGACAACACGAAGGCCTTCGAAGCGCCGTAGACGGCCATCTTCGGCAGCGGCTGGAACGCCGCGGTGGAGGCGATGTTGATGATGGTGCCCCGGCCGTTGGCTCGCATCTGCGGCAGGTAGCGGGCGGTCGTGCCGACCAACGTCCGGCAATTGAGCGCGACTTCGTCCTCGAGGCGTTCGGGGTCGGCGGCCGCGACATCGGAGTGCGTTCCGACGCCGGCGTTGTTGACCAGCACGTCGATCGACAAGCCGAAGGCGTTGGTCCGTTCCCAGAGTTCCGCGGCGGCGGCGGGCAGGGACAGGTCCATGGCGATCACGGTGACGTTGACGCGGTGCGCCGCCCGCAATTGCGTGGCGAGATCGTCGAGACGGTCGGCACTGCGAGCCACCACGACCAGGTCGTGGCCCAGCGCCGCGAACCGCCGGGCGAACTCGGCGCCGATCCCGGTCGAAGCCCCGGTGATCAGAGTCACCACTGGTCTACCTCCACGCTGGTCATCCGGTCGCCATCGTAACGTCGATTCGACACGCGCCGGACCGGGCTATAGTCGACTGTGTGCGACATCCGCGTCGGATGAGCGGAGTTGACGCCAGCTTCCTCTCCCTCGAAACCGCAAAGCAACCGCTGCAAGTGTTTTCGGTGCTGGAACTCGACACCTCGACGATGCCCGGCGGCTACAGCTTTGAGAGCCTGCGTGACGCGCTTGCCGAGCGAATCCGGGCGCTACCCGAGTTCCGGGAGAAGCTCTCGAGTTCCCCTCTGGATCTCGACCACCCGGTATGGGTAGAAGACAGCGACTTCGACATCGACCGTCATGTCCGCAGGATGGTGGTCAGACCGCCCGGCGGCCGGGCCGAACTCGCCGAGATCTGCGGAAAATTGGGCGGTCTACCGGTGGATCGCAGTCGGCCGCTGTGGGAGATGTGGGTGATCGAGGGTCTCAGTGGTTCGGCTGGCGGCTGGGCTGCCGAGTCGACTGGCGCCCAACGAGTCGCGGTTCTGCTCAAGGTGCACCACGCTGCGGCCGACGGGATGACGTTCGTCAACTTCCTTTCGCCACTGTGTAGCCCCGAACCGCAGCCGCCACGATCGGAATTGGCTGAGGCTGCGATCGATACAGGGGCGCTGACAGAGGCGATCGACGGACTGGTCGGGTTCGTTCGCCGGCCCCTGTACCTGATCACCACGGTGTTGCCTGCGGCCTTTGCGGCGGTGATCGACGCTGTCCGACGCAGCGCGGCCGGCCGGGCGATGGCGGCACCGTTCACCGCCCCGCGCACCGTGCTCAATACCGGATTCACCGCGCAACGCAATATCGCCTTC
>CAISDL010000075.1 GCA_903884065.1 uncultured Actinomycetes bacterium
AGGTCGGGGAGCATGGGCGAGTTGATCAGATAGCGGTTGATCGGGTTGGCCACCAGCAGGCTCTCGGGGAGCTTGTACATCGTCACCGACCAGAACGCGTTGACCGGCGGCAACTGCCCGGGTGCGAAGGTCAGGGTGTAGGTGTCGACTCCGGTCAACGCCGCGCCGTCTGAGTCGGTGGACAGCACCGGGTACATCGCTTCGCTGCTGGAGTTGCCGTAGATGCCGAGCACCGCGGCGGCCATCCGGTACAGGTAGTTGGTGCCCAGTTGCTCCCTGGTGCCGAACACCTGACCCGAGGTGACCTTGCCGGTGTCGATCTTGTCCTTCTTTAAGGTACCGAATTCGGCCCACGCGTCGGCCATGCCGGCTTCGACGGCCGTGCGTATTTCCGGGGTGAGCTCATCGGCGTTGAAGCCGCCGTCCGCGGCGATGCCGAGGGTGGCGAACCGGTCCCGCAGTTCCTTCTCCGGGGCTAGGGTCGGGGTGAATTGCATTGCGGCGTTGAGGATTTCGAAGAACTTCGGCGAGGTTTTCTGCTCCTCGGGGGTGAGCGGTCTGATCCAGTCGACCGGAGGCGCCGGTGGCGGAGCCGGCTGGTTCAGGAACGCCGACAGCGGCTGCGCCTGGTATCCGGCCTGGATCTTGGTCACGTTGGGCAGATCGTCGGGCGAGAACAGCTGGGTGCGGTAGAGCACGAAGACGAGGTCGGTGTCCGACCGGATCACGTCGTTGACACCGGCCGGCTTGTCGCCCTTCCAGCCAGGTCCGGCCAGCAGGAACGTGCCGCCGCCGTTGCCGGTGGTGCGGGTGCCGACGTAGGCGAAGTTGTAGGTGTAGGCGTCGATGAACTGCAGCGAGAAATATCGGCCGTCTTCGATCGGCGGGACCGTCAGCACCAGCGGTTCGGCCCGCAGATCGGCTCCGAGGAACGAGTACGGGGTGTCCGAATTCGGGGTCTGGATCGCGGTGTCCGCAGGCGTGGACACCCGTGCGGTGTTGTGGACCTGATTCCATTCGCCCTTGTACTCGGGTCCGCTCTTGTCGACGAAGTACGAGTACTGGATGCGGTAGCTGTCGACCATCGGGAAGCCGTAGACATAGGCCTCCTTGGCGATCGCACGGGCCTGTTCCGGGGTCACCGGCGCGGTCATGGCGTTCTCCTTCGGCATACCACTACAGCCTGCGGTCATCGCGATCAAAAGGATGGCGGCGACAAGGGCACGCAACGTCATTCGACGACGTCGAAGTCGGGGAGGCTGAATGTCTTGTCGAAGAACGGTTGCAGCGGGGCGTAGAGACGGAAGTAGACGAACCAGCCGTCGTCGCCGACGGTCTTCATGTGGTTCTTCTCGAAGCCCTCCGGCGCCGTGGCGCCGACGTAGAGGTCGACGCTGCCGTCGGGGTTTTTGACGAGGTCGGGCAGCCGGCTGTCCAGGTTCGCGCTGCGGATGTCGGTGCCGCCGTTGTCGTAGGGGCGGCGGGTATTCTCGCTGTAGAGCGTCAGCGCCCAGAACTGGCCCACCGGAACGTCTTTGGGCACCTTGAGCCGATAGGTCTTGTCGGCGCGCAGTAGGTTGCCCTTGTTGTCGCGTTTGGTGGTCATGTACACCTGCCCGGCGCCGACCGTCGGGTTGATCATGCCGGTGCTGGAGCCCACCGCCTCGTAGAACCAGGTGACCCGTTCGTCGAGTTCGACGCGGGTGTCGGTCTCCTGCTCGAGGGAGAAGTCGAAGCTCTTGTACCAGGACGTGCCGGGCCAGTACGGCTCGGCGAATCGGGGATTGACCTGGAGGTTGCGCGCCATCAACTCGCCCATCGCCGCTCCCTTGAGCAGGATGCTCTGCTGGCGCGCGTCGGGGTCGAAGGTCTTGCCCTTCTCGATACCCAGCGGCAGCAGCATCGCCATCCAGGCCTTGTCCACCGGCCGGACCGGTTCGGTGTTGACGACAGCGGCCAGGGTGCGCCAGTAGTCCAGGCCCCGCGGCGCGGTGGCGCTCCACTCGACGTCTTTGTCCTCGATGAACCGCGAGGTCGCCAGCGGCTGGCCGACCCGGCCCATTTTCATCGTCGACTTGAACAAGTCGTAGTAGGCCGGGTCCTTGTCGAGGATGCGCAGCAGCACCCCGATGTTGTTCGTCGCGCTCTGGCGCACGTAGTAACCGGGCTTGTCGAACTTCGCCGGGTCGTCGGCGGGCCCGACGATGATGTACTTGCCGCCCTTGCCCAGATCCGGGCCGGTCAGACCGAGATCAGCCACCGGACGCTGCCAGAAGTCCATGACGCCGCCGGCGGTCTGCCCGGCCGGGTACTCGATCTCCAGTGGGCCTTTCTCCAGGCTGAGGAAGTTGAAGATGTAGGGCGTGGTGAGGTTGGCCGTGACGATGCCGCGCTTTTCTTTCAGCGAGCGCAGCACGACGAAGTCGGTCTCCCCGGTGACTCCGTAGGCCTCGGCCTGACGGTTACGCCAGGTGGTGACGCTGACCAGGGGCGTGCTCCACAGGTAGGACTGGGCGGCCCGCTGGTAATCCAGCTCGTCATAGAGCCGCGTGGAGGCGTCGTCGTCGAAGTAGTTGTCGACCAGCGTGATGTCGCCGATCGGGGTCGCGATGACTTCGTTGCCGTGCAGGGTGGCCTTCTCCAGCGGTGTACCGGATGACACGGGTGTCTCGCTTCCTGTAGTCGTTGTCGGCTCGTGATTGCTACCACATGACGAGACAGCAACACCGGCAAACATCAAGCCGGCCGCAGTCGCGGCGCCACCACCCAGGAACTGCCGCCGGGAAGCCCGGGGGGAATCCAGCCCGATCGGCCCATTGAGGTCGTTGTCGGTCATGTGGTTCCCTCGCTGTCGCAGGCTTGGGTCCGTAGGCAGGCGACAGCGCCTGGACCGCGTTCGCGCCATAGTCGCCCGGTTGGGGGCCGTCGGCAATGTTGCCGTGAACAAACAGGCGCTGTTTCTTTGTTCCGGGGAACTCCCGGGCGCGTCGCTAACCGTGCGTTGACTCCATCTCCCCGACGCCGAGGACGCTCATGATCTCCAGCGCCAACTCGAGGTGGACGCGCCTTTGCTGAATTCCGTGGCCCAGCCTCTGCTCGGCCTGCCGGACGCGGTACCGAACGGTGTTGGCGTGCAGCCGCAGCAATTCACCGGCGGACGAGGCATCGCAGCCCTGCTTCAGATAGACACGCAGCGTGTCGCGCAGCCGCCGCGTCGCGTCGTCAGCAGAGACGAGTCCGCCCAGTTCCCGGTATACGAAGGCAGTCCGGGCATCACTGCAGAGAATTCCGGCCGCAAGGCAGGCGAGCTCGACATCCGGGTAGCGGACCACGGGATCTTCGTTGCGTTCAGCGATGGCGAGTGCCGCGACCGCTTCGATATGTGTTAGGCGAAACCCACTCAAGCCCGGATGGCACGTTCCGACCGTCGCACGGACGAACT
>CAISDL010000076.1 GCA_903884065.1 uncultured Actinomycetes bacterium
GCCCCATGCTCCGCCACCGTGGCCGGCGCAGTCGCCTGCGCAGGGCCACAGGCCCTCGCGGGTGCTGCCGATTCTCGGTGTCGTGTTGGGGACGCTGGGGCTGATCGTGGGGATTGCCGCCTGGTTTCGTGCGGCGCCTTCCGACGCGGCCGCGGAGCCCGTGTATTCGGAACAGCAGGTCGCCGATGCGAAGACGGCTGTGTGCGAGGCGTATGCGAAAGGGATCCTGGCACTCCAGGTTGCAGGAGCTAAGAAGCCAGATCCCGCGGATTGGCTCCCGGTGGCGGTCAACACTCGACTTGCCGAAACCGCTATGGGCGGGTTCCTCATCAATGTGCTGAATGCGAACCCTGCCACCCCGCCCCAACTCCAAGAGCTAACACGCCAATTGGCGCTGAACTACCAGGAAATGGCAGTAATACAATTGGCGGACAAAACGCCTGCGGACTTCGAGCCAAACCGGCTTGTCGCAGATGACCTGATTCCAAAAATCGATCAGTCATGCCGGTAGCCGATCTTCCTCCGGGCGAGTGGACAGACCTACTCATCGGCGATCAATGGCCGAATTCCGCTTCGCTTCAATATTTATCCGGAAGCGCCGAGGCGCGCATGAATTCCTTTTCAGGTTTTGAGCACTACGCTGATCTGTTGCGCGGTATCAGTGATCAAAATCTTGCCCCCCAGGAGGGCACAACGGCTGAGGACGTCCGCGCGGTAGTTCGGCACGGTGAAATTGCTGCTAGATCCATAGCTGAAAGCAATCGCGTCAAGAGCGCATCATATGAAGCCGCCCGTCGAGGAGTCGTTGAACTCCGAAGTAGCTTACGAAATCTTGCCGCCAATGGTAACGCAGCTATCGATGCAGTGAATAGATCTGAGGCGTTGGTCCCCGTCAAACTAAGCCGAATTGAAGAAATCATTTCTTCTATAAGAAGTCTCGCGGCCGTTAAGGCGTCGAGCCAAGCCGGCGAGATCTATCACCTAATCCAAAACGTACTAAACATTCAGGGCATAGACCAATCTGCCCGGGCATTCGCCACCGATCATCGCCTAGGTATAGCTGCCGTGTCGCCCTGGGAAGCTGAAGAACTAAAAGTCGAGATAAGCAACAAACTTGAGCGACTAAACACTGGAGGCCAAACGGTCACATCCGGAAGCGCTCCTGCCGACCACTCCCCGTTGCGTCCCAGCCCCGGCGTGCACAACTCAGCACCGCCTCCGAAGCTCCCCGCTGCACACCCAACCTCGCTGACAGATCATTCAACAGGGCGTCCTAGCCTTGCTACTGACAACTCGGAAGCGCGTCCCAGCCCTTCCGCTGACAACTCCGCATCGCCTGCCAACCGCCTCCCGAATGACACCGCAAACCCCAGCCCCCTACCCACCGAAGTCACCTCTTCCCGTCCGAGCCCAGCCCCCGCCAACTCCACACCGGCTGACAACGCCCTTACTCGCCCTGGCGCTGCCCCCACCATGGCAGCCACGGAAGTCGCAAACGCTCCGACGCCTGCCGCCCCAGCCCCCAGCGTTTCACCGAGCATCGAGGCACCCGCACCGCCGGCCGCTCCAAGCATCGGGAACCCCACTGCCCCGCAGACCACCACCCTCTCCCCCACCGACCTCCTCGAAAACTTCAATGCCGGCAACCAAACCGGCGCGCCCGTCTCTGCAAGCGCGGAAGCGATCACCACGGCCGCCGCAAGTCCAGTCCATGCTGCGCCGCCGCCGCTGAACACACCACTGACCGACACATCAGCTCCCGCGCCCCGTCTCTTCGAGACAGCCCACACCATTGCCGGACCAACCGCGGAAGTCACCCAACTAGGCACGCCCCCAACGGAAGCCGCTCAGCCCGTCGCCGCACCCGCTCCCGCCACGGCAATCACGCCCGCGATAGCGGCGCCGCCTGTCAGCCCGGGCCCGGTTGCCATGCCTGCACCGACACCACCGAGCAGCCTGATGGCATACGGCGCCGACCTCCGGCCACCGATCACCGCGACCCCCGTGGCGCCCCCGATGCCCCCGTCGGCCACGCCCGGCTCCGCACCGTTCAACCCCGCCGGCGGATCGGCGTCCGCCGGCCAGCACGCCGTGGTGCGTCAACAGCCGACAGCACCAACTGCACAGGCCGGGATCGCAGGCTTGACCGAACGCGCCTTCGCGGCAACGGCAACGGGTGCAGCAGCCGGCGCCCTCACCGCCCGGGCCGCAGCCGAGAGCCGCCTCCAGCGGCTCCTCTCGGCGGTCGCGCACCAACAGCCGACGTTGCGCTGGGCCATAGGCGATCTCGAGGACGGCAGAACCATCCTCGTGACCGACCTATCCGGCGGCTGGATTCCCCCACACATCGACATCCCAGTGGGCGTAGAGCTGTTGCCACCTACTCACCGTCGCAGCGACCTGGCGACACTGCTCGGCCCCACCAGACTTTCCGCCGTCTACCAGCCCGGCCAATCCCTGCCTCCAGCCAACGACGTCGAGCCGGTGCCCACCTCGATCAGAGCCCGGGACACCGGAAGGGTCGACGACCTCGGGTGGGAGCTCACGCAAGCGACCAAGTGGCGTGACGGCCTGCCCCGCTTGGCGCACACGTTGGCCAAGGCGGTCTCGGCGCGGACGGGCTGCCTGGACTCCGAGGTCGAACTCTTGCGCGACCACCTCTCGACAGTGGCCCGCACCGTGATCGCCAGGTACCCCCGGTCGATCGATCCCGCGCAGGTGGGCAACTGGCAACTGCTGGCCACCATCGACGCCCTCATCAACGACGAGAGAACGCTCGCCAACTATCACTTCGCCTGGTTCCGGGCGCACGCATTGACACGGGAGGCGAACCGATGACCGGTGGTCAGCTGAACGCGAACGTCGAGCAGTATCTGCAGGCGGCCGCGATGAATACTCCACCGCCGCAGATCATCTCCGATCCGCTCGTCACCGGGGTCACGCCGATCGAGCAGTTGCTGCGAGTTCTTGGCCTGGCCGCCAACCTCAGCGACGCTCAGGACAATGCCGACAGCGCCGCCGAGCACGCCACGCGGGACGCCAAGACGACCGAGGCGGCGGAGAAGTTCGCCGCCCAGGACGAAGAAGCCGCCCAGGAACTCAAGAGTGTTGCCGAGCAAGCAGATCCGATCCCAGCACCAACACAGGCTCCTGTGGCCGATCAAGCCGCAGCGATGGCCCAGCAACTGCCGCAAGCGGCATCCAGCATCGCCGGCGCAGTCTCCGGTGCCCTCGGCGGAGCGTTGCAGCCTCTCGCACAGATTCCACAACAGATCGCCCAGGGCGCCCAGCAGGCGATGCAGACCGGCATGGGTTTGTTCCAGCAGGCCGCCGCACCTGACGAGGACTCGGGCCTGGTATTCGCGCCCATGGACGAATTCGGCAGCGCATCAGAGGATCTCGGCGTTCTCGGCGGCGACAGCGGAGCGGGTCTCGGCGACCTGGGCGGGGTAGGGGATCTCGGCGGTGGAGCCGGCGGCGGCTTCGGCGGCGGGTTCATGGGGGTCACCGCACCCACGTCGCTGCTGGGACCGCCACCGGTTCCGTCGGCGAGCACGGCACCGTCGTCGTCCCCGATCGCGGGGATCTCCCCGCCGCCCTCGCCACCCGTTACCCCGCCGGTCAACACCGGCATGGCAGGCATGCCGATGGTTCCCCCGGGGGCGATGGCCGGCGCTGCCACCGCCGACAAGGACGCCAAGGCAGACACCCGACGGGTGTCGGTGTCTCCGGTGCGCAACGGCGCGCCGGTTCAGGGCCGGCTGACCACGCCGCCCGTGCTGGCGCCGGTGACCAAGAAGGTTGACGGCACCCCTGTCGTCACCCGCCGGGTCGTCGCGCCCAGCAGCAAGACCGACGCCGCGGGCCAGGACCCCACTTCAGAACGCTGAGAACGGCGCGACGCGCGGCGGAACCAGCACGAGGCACACCAGGTAAAACAGCAGCCCCAGCGCCCATCCGGCGACCACGTCGGACGGATGGTGGACATTGAGCACGACCCGGGAAAGCCCCACCGTGAAGACCAACGCCGCTCCGACGGCGATCATGGGTACCCGCATCGCCGGTGCCACCCGTTCCCAGAGCAGGGTCCCGAGGACCAGAACTCCCACCATGATTCCCAGTGCGTGCCCCGACGGGAACGAACTCGAGGCCGCCTCGATGAGCGCGGTCTCCGGACGCGGCCGGTCGCTCAACGCTTTGGCCGACGCGGTCAGCAGCCCCGCCGGAAGGACGGTCATCGCCACAAATCCGGCGATGCGAAACTGTCGTCGCAACAGCGCGACAACGATGACGAGCACGCCGACGACTCGAAGCACGCTCGGGCCGAACACCTCCGATGGAACCCGCCACGCGTCGATCCAGGCTGGATGATTGATCCCGAAGTCGTGAAATCGATGCAGGGTCACGGTGTCTACCGCCGTCAGCCACGGCCAGTGCGCCGCGACCCCGATCCACAGCCCGGCATAGAGCGCGGCGGCCAGCACGGCCGCCGGGACCACGCCCTTCCTCGGCACCACAAGGCAGAAGTACACCACGTCTGATTAGCGGGGCTAACATCGTCGGCGGTACAGGGCGCGCCACCGGCGTGCCCGGGAAGGCCGGACGACCATGACCTCACCCGACGTCGAACTGCCCATTCCGTTGCCCGACGTGCCGGGTGCCGACGCGGGTTCGGCCGGCCTGCCGAAGCGATCGGACCTGACGGCGTTCCAGCGCGTCGTCGTCGACACCTCGGCCGTCGCCGACATCGGCCTGCGGACCGCGATCTCCACGGTTGTCGGCGCCGCCGTCGCGCCCACCATCCTGACCACTGCGGTGCGGCGGTCGGAGGCACGCAAGGAGCGCGAGAACATCTCCTTCTACGCCGGCCTGGCCAGCCGCCACGACGCCGAGGTTTCGTTCCCGGCGCCGACGGCCGTGCCCAACGTGTCGTTCCGGGCGGCGAACCCCATCGCCGAATACATCGCCCATGGGCATGTCCACAACGGGTCCTTCGCCAGCACCTTCGAACCGATCAACCCGGCGATGCGCACAAAGTGGGGAACGTTCAAGCGCAACAACATCGTTCGGTTCCAGCACTGGCGTCATGCCGACGGCCCGCGGCCGACCCTTTGCGTGATCCACGGCTTCATGGGATCGCCCTATCTGGTCAACGGCCTGTTCTTCTCATTACCGTGGTTCTACCGTTCGGGCTACGACGTCCTTCTCTACACCTTGCCTTTCCATGGCCGGCGGGCCGAGAAGAATTCGCCCTTCAGCGGCTACGGATACTTCGCCAGCGGAATGACGGGATTCGCCGAGGCGATGGGACAGGCCGTCTACGACTTCCGCACGATCCTGAACTGGTTGCAGCACAAGGGAGTCGACAGGATCGCCCTGACCGGCATCTCACTGGGCGGTTACACCTCGGCACTGGTCGCCTCTGCGGACGACCGGCTGGAGGCGGTGATCCCCAACGTTCCGTTGGTGACACCGGAGTCGGCCTTCGACGACTGGTGGCCGGCCAGCAAGGTGGTCCAACTGACCCGTTTCGTCGGTGGCATGAGCCGCGAGGAGGCCTACTCCGGGTTCGCCTACCACTCGCCGCTGAACTACCAGCCGAAAGTGCCCAAGGACCGCCGGCTGATCATCACCGGCCTCGGCGACCGGTTGGCACCGCCCGACCACGCCGAGGCACTCTGGGAGCACTGGGACCGCTGCGCTTTGCACTGGTTCCCCGGAAACCACGTTCTGCATGTCAGCCAGCCCGAATATCTGCGCCGCACCAACCGTTTCCTGCGGCCGCTGATGTTCGACCGAGAACCGGAGCCAAACGTCAGTTTTTGATCGCTGTGACCAGTGTGATGCTCTCAATCATGTTGACGACGTCGGCATCGCCGGTGGGAATCTCGCGGTCGACCGACAGCAGGTACTCGGTCAGGCCGGTAGCCTCAGCGGTCCAGCCGCGCCCGGAAAACCATTGCGCCGCCGGGGCGCACTGCTCGTTGTAAACCAGCTGCCACCACTGTCCGCGCATGTCTTCGGCCGCCTCGGCCTCCGCCAGTTTGGCCTTGAACGCCTCGCGTTCCATCGGCCGGCCCTCTTCCAGCGCCAGGCGACTCCCGGGACTCGCCAACGAGTCGATACCGGCGAATAGCTGATCCTGGGCCGCGGCGGGAAGGTAGATCAACAGTCCCTCGGCGATCCACGCCGACGGTTCGTCAGCCCGGAAACCGCTGGCGCGCAGCGCGGACGGCCAGTCCTCCCGCAGATCGACGGCGACCTCACGGCGCAACGCCTTGAGATCGGCACCGCAACTCTCCAGGGTCTGACGCTTGAACTCCAGCACCTGCGACTGGTCAAGTTCGAATACGGTGGTACCCGGCGCCCAGTCGAGCCGATAGGCCCGGGAGTCCAAACCCGCTGCCAGCAGGACGATTTGGCGCACACCCGCTTCGGCGGCCGCGCGGAAGTAGTCGTCGAAGTACCGGGTGCGCGCGCCCTGGTAGGTGACGAAGTGGGTGCCGAACTCATCGGAGCGCAACGGGTGGTCCGGCGTGGCGCCGCTGAGCATGCCGCCCCACATTCCCCCGGCAGCCGAGCAGAACACTTCCGCGTAGGCATCAACGGCAAGCGGATCGGGTTTGCGGGCCTCCATGGCCCGGGCGGCGGCGACGAACAGCGCCGTCGACCCCACACTGGTGGTGATATCCCAGCTGTCGTTGTCGCTGCGCACCCTCACACGCTAGACGAGCGGACGCCCGGTTCGCATCCGCCAATTCACGTCATGCAGAAGCACATTGAAGGGGAAGTTGCGCACGAAGGACGGGGCGATGTTGTTGCTCAACCGGACGGCGGTCATCAGAGCGTCGAATTCCCGTTGCTTGGCGGAGTTCCACGTCAGCTTCATCTCGTCACGGAACCGCTGCGGCAGGAAGCCGGTGGTGATCAGCAGCGCGACGCCCTCATTGATGTTCTGCAGTGGGCCGGGCAGCTGCAGGCCCCGCATCCGGGCCACCGCGATGGGATAGAGGAACTCCCGGATGGCGTCGTCGATGTGGATGTCGTCGAGTTGCTCGTCCCAGTACTTGTCGAAGGCGGGCCGGTCGGCGGGCCACATCTCCGGGCGCATCTGCAGCATGGTCCCCAGCACCATGCTGTCGCGGTAATGCTGATCGGCGGTCTCATCGTCCATCTCGCCGATGAAGGTCCGCCGCACGTCCACCCCGCCTTTGTAGAGGCATGCCGCCACCCACAGTTGAAGCTCGGGGTCCAGCGCGTTGTACGTCACCGGACTGTCCTCGGTGGAGGTCACCTGGGCGTGCGCCCGGGTCACCGCCTTGCGGTAGGCCTTCTGCTGCTCGGGATTGCCGCGGGTGGCCACAGCGAGGTAGGTGAACGTGGTCCGCGCGCGTTTGATCGGATGACGGTCGATCCGGCCACTCTCGACGCGACTCTCCATCACCCCGTAGCCGACGCCGGGACGGCCGAGTTGCATGATCACGTTGGCCGGTCCGGCCAGCAGTGCGATCCCGGGGATACCGTCCTCGAACAGCGCCGGCCTGGTCAACCGCTGCCACAGACCGCGATTGGCCGCCGGCCCCGCCGACTCGCTGACGGGGCGGTCGACCAGGCTGACGGGTGCCGTTGTGCCGACCATGAGGACCCCCTGGGCAAATCTGGAAACAGCTGTTTCCCGATATTGTGCCAGGGCCGTCCGGATGTCAAGATGACGCCGTGACCCAGGCACGGCCGTACGCGGGCGTGGATGCCGCCGACCGGCACGCCATCCGCCGCACCCGGCTGCTCGAATCCGGACTGGAACTGCTGGGCACCAATATCGACCCTGCCGAACTGACGGTGCGGGGAATCTGCCAGCAGTCCGGACTGGCCACGCGCTATTTCTACGAAAGCTTCACCGACAAGGACGCATTCATCGGCGCGGTGTTCGACTGGGTCATCACCCAATTGGCGACGACCACCCAGGCAGCAGTGGCCGCCGCACCGGCCGAGGAGCAGACCCGGGCCGGCATGACCAACATCGTCCGCACCATCGAGGCCGACCAGCGCGTCGGCCGCCTGATCTTCGGCGCCCAGGTGTCCAACACCGCGGTGATCCGCAAACGCCAGGAGACCGAGGCACTGTTCGTCATGTTGGCGGGCCAGCATGTGGAAGCCGTCACCGAACAGCCGGCCACCGAACACACCAAGGCGTTCGCCTACTTCGTCGTCGGCGGCGTCACCCAGACCATCAGCGCCTGGCTGGCCGGCGACCTGAAACTGACCTCGGATGAACTCGTCGACCAACTCAGCGCGATCGTCGACGCGTTCGGGGAGTCGAGCCTTTTCCGGGGCTGAACGAAACACGTGTGTTTAAGAACCAACGGTCCTGGGTAATGCGTTGGCGTCAGCTGGGGCGAGGGGATGAGGGGCCATGGATTTAGCGATTGACGTCGTAGACATGCGTCTGGCGCAAACTGTTCGACTGCTCGAGCAGTCGATGGGACGCCAGTCGATCGAGACGAGATACGACGCGCTGAAGAACGCGTTGGAGTCTGTCCAAGCGGCTCGCGCCATCATCAGGAGCCTCATCGCCGCGGGCGGCATGGACCTCCCCGACGCGACCGGAGTCCCCGCCTGAGCGGAACTATCGATCCGCATGAACCCGCGGGTATAGCTCCTCAGCCCACCTGTGTGGGGCTGCTGTCGTGGTTGAGCACCGAACCCCTTTTTCCGGCTTGAGGTAACCGGCACGGCAGCGATGACGACGGCCGCCGGGCGGTTTGGTTGAATCGAGCAGGCCAGAACCAGCCGATCCGGAGATTTCTTGATCCAGTTATGCCCCGCCGCCAGCACGCCCGATCCCGCTGTCCTGTACAGCCCGGGCGGCTTCGTGTGGTTTTACGTCGACCTTGTCGATGACCGGGGCCGGGCTGCCACGGTCATCTGGTCCTGGGGTCTGCCGTTCCTTCCCGGCTATTGCAACGCGGCCCGGGTGGGCCGCCCGGAACTGCCCCTCGATCGCCCCAGCGTCAACGTCGTCGTCTACGAGGATGGCCGCGAGCGCTTCTATCTGCTCTCGGAGCTGCCTCCCGACCGATGCTCCTGGGGCGACGACGGTCGCTCGTGGCGCCTCGGCGACTGTTCGTTCACCTGGGTGGACACCCCGGGACTGAACGGACAAGCCCCGACCCGCACCCTGGAGGTGTCCCTCGACCTGGCGCTGCCGACGGGAGGGCGGGTAACCGGGAGGTTGTCGCTGTCTGGTTCCTTGCGCCGCGAGGAGCGCGCCGCAATCGGCCCCGGGCCCACGGACCCGGCGTGCACCCACCAATGGACTCCGATGATGGCCGCCGCCCGGGGCGCCCTGGAGCTGCACACCCCTAACGGCACGCTGCGGGTCGAGGGCCGCGGCTACCACGACCGCAACAGCGCGGCGCAGCCACTACACGAGCTGGGCATCCAGAGTTGGTGGTGGGGCCGCATCGCGCTGCCCGGGCGAGACCTGATCTTCTACCAGCTCATTCCGTCTACTCCGGACGCCGAGCCCCGCGACCTCGTCATCGAACTCAGCGCCGACGGATCGTGCCGCTCCCGCGAGGACGCAGGTCTTCAGGTCGGCCCGCTTCGCCGCAGCCCCTGGGGATTGCGTTGGCCTGCCGGCGCCGGCTTCCCCGATCCCGACGGCCGCCCGGTGGAGGTCGAGGTCGCCGCCCTTCTCGACGACGGACCTTTCTACCAGCGCTATCTGCTTCGGGGCCGGTGCGGCGACGACGAGGGGTACGGCATCGGGGAGAACGTGGTGCCCGACCGGGTGGATTCCGACCTTCTGCGCCCCCTGGTTCGGATGCGGGTCCACCGGGCCGACGGTCCCAACTCGATGTGGCTGCCGCTGTTCTCCGGGGACAGCGGCGGTCGGTGGAGCAGACTGCTCGGCCGGTCGGGAAAAATACGAACATGAGCCTGGACGGTCCGGAGCTGTCCCTTCGGGCACTGATCGACGGCGCCGCTCCGGCCTGGGCCCGGGCGCTGGCCGTCCTGTTGGCCGTTCCGGCCCTGCTGTCGTTGGGCCTGGTGGCCTTCAACGCCCTGTTCTGGACCCGCGGGCGCGCCACCCCCGATGCCGGACTTGCGGCACCCGGGGGCGTCAGTGTGCTGATCCCGGCCCGCGACGAGGTGGCCAACATCGAGCGCTGTGTGCGGGCCGCCGAGGCCGCCGACGGCCCGATCGTCGAGATTCTCGTCTACGACGACGGCTCCACCGACGGCACCGGCGAGGTCCTCGCCGGCCTGCAGGACGAGGTCCCCCGGTTGCGGGTGGTGCCGGGCGATCCCCTGCCGCCCGGCTGGGTCGGCAAGCCGCACGCCCTGCACCGTCTGAGTGCGGTCGCCGCCGGTGAGGTGCTGCTGAACATCGACGCCGACGTCACTGTGCAGGGGGACGGCGTGCTGCGGATGCTGTCGTTGCTCGGCCGGCCCGAACAGGTTCCGGGCGGGCTGGGGGCCGCGCTCGTGACC
>CAISDL010000077.1 GCA_903884065.1 uncultured Actinomycetes bacterium
CCTCGGCGACGGCGAGATGGACGAGCCGGAGAGCCGCGGGCAGATCCAGATCGCGGCCAACGAGGCGATGGACAACCTCACCTTCGTGGTGAACTGCAATCTGCAGCGGCTCGACGGACCGGTGCGCGGGAACGGCAAGATCATCCAGGAGCTGGAGTCCTTCTTCCGCGGGGCCGGCTGGAACGTCATCAAGGTGGTGTGGGGCAGGGAGTGGGACGCCCTGCTGCAGGCCGACAAGGACGGCGCGCTGGTCAACCTGATGAACACCACGCCGGACGGCGACTACCAGACCTACCGCGCCAACAACGGCGCCTACGTGCGCGAGCACTTCTTCGGCCGCGACCCGCGCACCAAGGCGCTCGTGCAGAACATCTCCGACGACGACATCTGGAACCTCAAGCGCGGAGGCCACGACTACCGCAAGGTCTACGCCGCCTACCGCGCGGCGATGGAACACAAGGGCCAGCCCACGGTGATCCTGGCCAAGACCATCAAGGGCTACACCCTGGGTGCGCACTTCCAGGGCCGCAATGCCACCCACCAGATGAAAAAGCTTGCGCTGCAAGACCTCAAGGACTTCCGCGACGCGATCCGCATCCCGATCAGCGATGGCCAACTCGAGGAGAACCCCTACCTGCCGCCGTACTACCACCCGGGCCCGGAGGCACCGGAGATCCGCTACCTGCTGGACCGGCGGACCGCGCTGGGCGGATTCGTGCCGCAGCGGCGCAACACCGCCAAGGTGCTCACACTGCCGGCGCGCGATGTCTACAAGCCCCTCAAGGGCGGCTCCGGCAACCAGGAAGTCGCCACCACCATGGCGACCGTCCGGGTGTTCAAGGAACTGCTGCGCGAGACCGGCGAGAACGCGGTGGGCAAGCGGATCGTGCCGATCATCCCCGACGAGGCCCGCACCTTCGGCATGGACTCGTGGTTTCCGACGCTGAAGATCTACAACCGCAACGGCCAGCTGTACACCGCCGTGGACGCGCAGCTGATGCTCGCCTACAAGGAGAGCCCGACGGGCCAGATCCTGCACGAGGGCATCAACGAGGCCGGCTCCTGCGCCTCGTTCACCGCGGTCGGCACGTCGTACTCGACCCACGACGAGCCGATGATCCCGGTCTACATCTTCTATTCGATGTTCGGCTTCCAGCGCACCGGCGACAGCTTCTGGGCCGCGGCCGACCAGATGGCCCGGGGCTTCGTGCTGGGCGCGACGGCCGGACGCACCACCCTCACCGGCGAGGGCCTGCAGCACGCCGACGGTCACTCCCAGCTGCTGGCCTCCACCAACCCCGCCGTGGTCGCCTACGACCCGGCGTTCGCCTACGAGGTGGCCTACATCGTCGAAAGCGGACTGGCCCGGATGTTCGGCGAGAACCCGGAGAACATCTACTTCTACATCACCATTTACAACGAGCCCTACGTCCAACCGGCCGAGCCGGAGAACCTCGACGTCGAGCACCTGCTGCGCGGTATGTACCGCTTCCGCGGGGCGACCGAGAAGCGCAGCAACGTGGCCCAGATCCTGGCGTCCGGGGTCTCCATGCCCGACGCCCTGCGGGCCGCCGAGATGCTCGCGGAGCGCTGGGACGTCGCCGCCGACGTCTGGTCGGTGACCAGCTGGAACGAACTTCACCGCGACGGCCTGGCGGTGGAGAAGGAACTGCTGCGCCATCCCGACCGGCAGGCGGCCACACCCTTCGTCACCGAGCAGTTGAGCCGGACCGCCGGCCCCGTGGTGGCGGTGTCGGACTGGATGCGGGCGGTGCCCGAGCAGATCCGGCAGTGGGTGCCCAACACCTACGTCACGCTGGGCACCGACGGGTTCGGCTTCTCCGACACCCGCCCGGCGGCCCGCCGATACTTCAACACCGACGCCGAGTCGGTGGTGGTCGCGGTGCTCGAGGCCCTGGCCCGCGACGGCGAGATCGATCCGTCGGTGGCGGTGGCGGCGGCCCGCGAATACCGCATCGACGACGTGCTGGCCGCACCGGAGCAGACCTCCGATTCCGGATCGGCCTAATCGAGAGACCTCCTTCCCCTTGGCGTTTTCCGCCAAAATCTGACGTAGGTTTTAGAGGTGCCCGACAACCCGTTCCTCGAGCAGCGGCGCTCGCCGTTGGAACTGCTCGACGACATCCCGGAGTCGACGCTGCGCCGGCTGAAGGGGCGCTCGGGCCGGCTGGCCACCGAAGCGGTCCAGGCCATGGAGAAGCGACTGCCGTTCTTCGCCCGCCTGGAAGCGTCCCAGCGCGCCAGCGTGCAACTGGTGGTTCAGGCCGCGGTCGTCAACTTCGCCGAGTGGGTCCGCAACCCCGCAAGCCAGGTCGGCTACACCGCGCAGGCCTTCGAACTGGTTCCCCAGGACCTGACGCGCCGGATCGCCCTGGCCCAGACCGTCGACATGGTGCGGGTCACCATGGAGTTCTTCGAGGAAGTCGTGCCGATGGTGGCGCGCAACGAGGAGCAGTTGACCGCGCTGACGGTGGGCATCCTGCGCTACAGCCGGGATCTGGCCTTCGCGGCCGCCAGCGCCTATGCCGACGCCGCCGAGGCGCGCGGCTCCTGGGACAGCCGGATGGAGGCCAGCGTGGTCGACGCGGTGGTGCGCGGCGACACCGGCTCCGAACTGCTCTCCCGCGCCGCCGCCCTGAACTGGGACACCACCGCCCCGGCGACCGTGGTCGTCGGCACTCCCCCGCCCGGCCGGGAGGAACTGGCCAGCGAGGACGTCCGAGCCATCGCTCTGCGCCACGACCGCGCCGCGCTGGCCGACATCCACGGCACATGGCTGATCGCGATCATCTCCGGACCGCTGTCGCCCACCGACCGCTTCTTCAACGACCTGCTCAACGCATTCTCCGAGGACCCGGTGGTGATCGGTCCGACGGCGCCCATGCTCAACGCGGCCTACCTCAGCGCGCGGGAGGCGATCTCCGGAATGAACGCCGTGGCGGGCTGGGGTGGCGCACCGCGACCGGTTCCCGCCCGGGAACTCCTCCCCGAACGCGCCCTACTGGGTGACACCTCGGCGGTCACCGCCCTGTACAACGAGATCACCCGGCCACTGGCCGACGCCGGCCCGGCGCTGACCGAGACACTCGATGCCTATATCGACAGCGGCGGGGCCATTGAGGCCTGCGCCCGGAAACTGTTCGTTCATCCAAATACCGTCCGTTACCGGCTGAAGCGGATCGCCGACTTCACCGGGCGCGATCCCACGGTGCCCCGGGACGCCTATGTCCTGCGGGTGGCCACGACGGTCGGCCGGCTCGGGTACCCGGCTTCCGCGCCGGGCACACCGCAGACCAGAGGAAACGTCGCGGTGATACCGCCGGCGCCGCCACTGGTGGGTTCCTGACCCGTCCGGCGGCCCGGCCCAGATCGCGGGACGGTATCGCTGACGTCGCATCATTGGGTGCTTTTGTGGGGTCTCCACAAAAACATAAGACAAGGTTCATAATCCTTTACACCCTGCAAAGTGCAGTTCACAGTGTTCTCTTAGAGACGTGATTGCGTTGCTCGCGCCCGGCCAGGGCTCCCAGACACCCGGCATGCTCGCCGAGTGGCTGGAGTTGCCCGGCGCAGCGGAACGTATCAGCACCTGGTCGAGCCTCAGCGGCCTGGATCTGGCCCGTCTGGGCAGCACGGCCACCGCCGAAGAGATCACCGACACCGCAGTGACCCAACCGCTCGTGGTCGCGACCACGCTGCTGGCCTACGACGCATTCGCCACCCGCGGCCTTCCGGCCGCGACCGTCGTCGCCGGCCATTCGGTGGGCGAGATCGCCGCCTACGCGATCGCCGGCGTCATCTCCCCCGACGAAGCGGTCACCCTGGCCGCCGTCCGCGGCGCGGAGATGGCCAAGGCCTGCGCCGCCGAACCCACCGGTATGGCCGCGGTGCTCGGCGGCGACGAAGCCGAGGTACTCGCCCGCCTGGAGGCCCTGGAACTGATCCCGGCCAACCGCAATGCGGCGGGACAGATCGTCGCGGCCGGCGCGGTCGCCGCGCTGGAGAAGCTGGCCGAGGACCCGCCGACCAAGGCACGGGTACGGCAACTGGCCACCGCCGGCGCCTTCCACACCGACTACATGGCCTCGGCACTGGACGGCTACGCCGCCGCGGCCGCCGGGGTCAGCCCGGCCGACCCGACCACCACGCTGCTGTCCAACCTCGACGGCCGGCCGGTCACGTCGGGGGCCGACGCAATGGAGAAACTCGTCGCACAGTTGACCCGCCCGGTGCGCTGGGATCTGTGCACCGAGACGCTGCGCCGGCTCGGCACCACGGCGATCGTCGAGTTCCCGCCCGCGGGCGCGCTGACCGGCATTGCCAAACGCGAACTTCGGGGCGTTGCGACACACGCTGTCAAGACACCCGCAGATCTGGACGGTCTCGCCAGCCTCTAGGGCAGGCCGCCAGAACAACCACAGAGAGATCGTCAAGTAGCACAACCGCCCTTGGCGAACTAAACACCGAGAAGGGAGCCACACAGTGGCCGCCAGCCAGGACGAAATCATCGCAGGTCTCGCCGAGATCATCGAAGAGGTGACCGGTATCGAGCCGTCTGAGGTGACCGCGGAGAAGTCCTTCGTCGACGACCTCGACATCGACTCGCTGTCGATGGTGGAAATCGCCGTGCAGACCGAGGACAAGTACGGCGTGAAGATCCCCGACGAGGACCTGGCCGGTCTGCGTACCGTCGGTGACGTCGTCTCCTACATCCAGAAGCTGGAAGAAGAGAACCCCGAGGCCGCTGCCGCCCTGCGTGAGAAGTTCGGCGACAAGTGACCAAGCCTTCCACTGCTAACGGCGGGTTCCCGAATGTCGTGGTGACCGCCGTCGAGGCGACCACGGCTCTCGGTGCTGACATCGACAGCACGTGGAAGGCCCTGTTGGCCGGCGAAAGCGGGATCCGGGTCCTCGAGGATGACTTCGTCACCAAGTGGGACCTGCCGGTGCGGATCGGCGGGCACCTCGTCGATCCGGTCGACGACCACATGGGCCGGCTGGATCTGCGACGGATGTCGTACGTCCAGCGGCTGTCGAAGTACCTCGGCATGAAGATGTGGGAGTCGGCCGGCAAGCCGGAGGTCGACCCGGACCGCTTCGCGGTCGTCATCGGGACGGGTCTGGGCGGCGGCGAGAAGATCGTCGAGACCTATGACCTGATGAACGAGGGCGGCATCCGCAAGGTCTCGCCGCTGGCCGTTCAGATGATCATGCCCAACGGCGCGGCGGCGGTCCTCGGCCTCGAACTGGGCGCCCGCGCCGGGGTCATCACCCCGGTGTCGGCGTGCTCGTCGGGGTCGGAGGCCATCGCCCACGCCTGGCGCCACATCGTCATGGGCGACGCGGACTTCGTGGTCTGCGGCGGCGTCGAGGGCATGATCGAGGCGCTGCCGATCGCGGCGTTCTCGATGATGCGGGCGATGTCCACCCGCAACGACGACCCCGCGGCCGCTTCCCGTCCGTTCGACAAGGACCGCGACGGGTTCGTGTTCGGCGAGGCCGGCGCGATGATGATCCTCGAAACCGAGGAGCACGCCAAGGCCCGCGGCGCCACGCCACTGGCCCGGTTGATGGGCGCGGGCATCACCTCCGACGCCTATCACATGGTGGCTCCGGCCTCCGATGGCCTGCGTGCAGGCGGCGCCATGAAGCGGTCGATCGAGTTGGCGGGCTTGTCGCCCAAGGACATCGACCACGTCAACGCCCACGCCACGTCAACGTCCATCGGTGATCTCGCCGAGGCGGCAGCCATCCGGGTCGCCGGGGTGCAGCACGCCCCGGTGTACGCCCCCAAGTCGGCACTCGGCCACTCCATCGGGGCGGTCGGCGCGCTTGAGTCGATTCTCACGGTGCTCTCGCTTCGTGACGGGGTCATCCCGCCCACGCTGAACTACGAGACACCCGATCCGGAGATCGATCTGGACGTCGTTGCCGGTGAACCGCGTTACGGCGACTACCAGTACGCGATCAACAACTCGTTCGGTTTCGGTGGGCACAACGTCGCGCTCGCCTTCGGCCGGTACTAGGCGGGCGGGAAGGACCCACGTCACCGATGGCACAGCTGACAACGGGGAACGGTCTGCCGAGCGTGGTGGTCACTGGCTTCGCCATGACCACCGCGCTCGCTACGGACGCTGAAGACACCTGGAAGAAACTGCTCGACGGGCAATCCGGCATTCGCAAGCTGGAGGATCCGTTCGTCGAGGAGTACGACCTTCCGGTGCGCATCGGCGGTCACCTGCTGGAGGATTTCGAGAGCGAGCTCAACAAGGTTGAGCTCCGCCGGATGTCCTACCTGCAGCGGATGGCCACGGTTGTCGGCCGCCGGGCCTGGCAGAACGCCGGTGCCCCCGAGGTCGACACCCGTCGCCTGGCGGTGTCGGTCGGCACCGGCATGGGATCGTCGGAGGAACTGTTGTTCGCCTACGACGCCATGCGGACCAACGGGTTGCGCGCGGTGTCCCCGCTGGTGGTCCAGAAGTTCATGCCCAACGGACCCGCCGCGGTGATCGGACTGGAACTCGGGGCGAAAGCCGGTGTGACGACGGTGATCTCGGCGTGCGCGTCGGGTTCGGAAGCCATCGCGACCGCGTGGCGCAACATCGCCTACGGCGAATCCGACATGGCGATCTGCGGCGGGGTGGAGACCAAGATCGAAGCGGTGCCCATCGCCGGTTTCGCCCAGATGCGCATCGTGCTGTCGACCACCAACGACGACCCCGCCGGAGCGTGTCGGCCGTTCGACGTCGACCGCAACGGCTTCGTCTTCGGCGAGGCTGCGGCGTTGATGGTGATCGAGACCGAGGAACACGCCAAGGCCCGCGGCGCCACCATCATCGCCCGCATCATGGGGGCCTCGGTCACCTCCGACGGCTACCACATCGTCGCCCCCGACCCCAACGGCGAACAGGCCGGCCAAGCCATCACCCGCGCCGTCCAACTCGCCGGCCTGCAACCGTCCGACATCGACCACATCAACGCCCACGCGACGGGCACCTCGGTGGGCGACGTCGCCGAGGGCAAGGCGATCAACCGGGCCATGGGCGGCCACCGGCCGGCGATCTACGCGCCCAAGTCGGCGCTGGGCCACTCAGTCGGTGCGGTCGGCGCGGTGGAGTCGATCCTCACCGTGATGGCACTGCGCGACGGCATCATCCCGCCGACGCTGAATCTGCGCAATCTCGACCCGGACATCGACCTCGACGTGGTGGCCGGTGAGCCCCGCACCGGGACCTTCGACTACGCGGTGAACAACTCGTTCGGATTCGGCGGCCACAACGTCGCCATCGCATTCGGGCGTTACTAATTCAGGCTCAGTCTGACCAGGAGAGGTTCGGATGACGATCATGGCCCCAGAGGCTGTCGGAGAGTCGCTAGACCCGCGTGACCCGTTGTTGCGTCTGCGCACCTTCTTCGACGACGGCACCGTCGAATTGCTGCACGAGCGGGACAAGTCGGGCATCCTGGCCGTCGCCGGGACAGTCAACGGCGTGCGCACCATCGGGTTCTGCACCGACGGCACCGTCATGGGCGGGGCAATGGGTGTCGAGGGCTGCCAGCACATCGTGAACGCCTATGACCTCGCCATCGAGGAGCACAGCCCCATCGTGGGAATCTGGCACTCCGGCGGCGCGCGACTGGCCGAGGGTGTGCGGGCCTTGCACGCGGTGGGCCTGGTCTTCGAGGCCATGATCCGGGCCTCCGGCCACATCCCGCAGATCTCGGTGGTCGTCGGCTTCGCCGCCGGCGGCGCAGCCTACGGACCGGCGCTGACCGACGTCGTGATCATGGCCCCGGAGGGCCGGATCTTCGTCACCGGACCCGACATCGTCCGCAGCGTGACCGGCGAGGACGTCGACATGGAGTCCCTCGGCGGTCCGGACACCCATCACAAGAAGTCCGGTGTGTGTCACATCGTCGCCGACGACGAGATCGACGCGTACGCGCGCGGCCGTCGTCTGGTCGAATACTTCTGCCAGCAGGGTCATTTCGACCGTAGCAAGGCCGAGGCCGGCGACGTCGACCTGCACGCTCTGCTGCCCGAGTCGCCGCGCCGCGCCTACGACGTGCACCCGATCGTCGAGGCCCTGCTCGACTCCGATGCGCCGTTCGAGGAGTTCCAGTCCCGGTGGGCGCCGTCGATGGTGGTCGGCCTCGGCCGGCTGTCCGGCCGGACCGTCGGCCTGCTGGCCAACAACCCGTTGCGGCTGGGGGGCTGCCTGAACTCCGAAAGCGCCGAGAAGGCAGCGCGTTTCGTCCGACTCTGCAATGCCTTCGGCATTCCGTTGGTGGTCATCGTCGACGTTCCCGGCTACCTGCCCGGCGTGGATCAGGAGTGGGGCGGTGTCGTGCGCCGCGGCGCCAAGTTGCTGCACGCCTTCGGCGAGGCCTCGGTTCCCCGGGTCACGCTGGTCACCCGCAAGATCTATGGCGGCGCCTACATCGCGATGAACTCGCGCTCACTCGGCGCCACCAAGGTCTTCGCCTGGCCGGACGCCGAGGTGGCCGTGATGGGTGCCAAGGCGGCCGTGGGCATCCTGCACAAGAGGCAACTGGCCGCCGCACCGGATGACGAGCGCGAGGCACTGCACGAGGAACTCGCGGCCGAGCACGAGCGCATCACCGGCGGCGTCGACAGCGCGATCGACATCGGTGTGGTGGACGAGAAGATCGACCCCGCCCACACCCGCAGCAAGCTCACCCAGGCACTGGCCGAGGCGCCGCACAGCCGCGGACAGCACAAGAACATCCCGCTGTAGAACCTCAGTCGCCCAGAGCCTTCGGGCCGTACCGGAAGACCGCGAGTGCGGCGGCCACCATCACCGCGGCCAGGCCGATCACCGGTGCGACCACGAATCGGGACAGCGTCGCACCGATGACCGCGCCCCCGCACATGGTGAGAACCACCGCGAAGCGCAGCTTTTCGCGCTCCCCCGTGCCGCCGGCCAGCCGGCTGTCCGACCCGATGCCGACGATGGTGGCGGTGAGCACGGTGGTCGTCAGTTCCGGGATGCCGAACCGGCGGGCGGCGACGTTCTGCGCACCGAACACCGCAGCCAGGCCGGCGATCAGGATCAGCCTGCCGGTGTCCTGATAGCTGAGCACGCCGGTTCCGGCCAGCACGGCCAGCGTCGCCAGGGCCAGCACCTCCATGCCGAGCGCCGCGGTCAGCCAGGCGCGTACCTCGTCGTCGAGGTGCCGGGCGAACCGTCCCCCGATCACGGCACCGAGTACGAAACTGATGAACGCCACCACCGCCGCGGTCATGTCCACCCCCGAGTGCGGGACGAACCAGAACCCGAGAAAGATCACGTTGCCGGTCATGTTCGCGACGAAGACGTGCCCGAGCACGAGCACGCTGATCGCGTCGATCAGACCGGTGGCGAAGGTCAACAACAGCAGGGCCAGGACGGTGTACCGGTAGGGAATCGGAGATGCGACGGCCATCGCCCCAGTATCCGCTCAGCGCGCCGCTGCGAGAGTCTCCTGCGCTGCCGTGACGGCGCGTTCGCGATCGGCGGCCACCAGTCCGATGCGGGTACGACGGTCCAGGATGTCGTCGACGTCCAGGGCGCCCTCGTGGGTGACGGCGAACTCGAACTCCGCACGGGTGACGTCGATGCCCTCGGCCACCGGTTCGGCCGGCCGCGGGCAACTCGCGGAGGCGATGACGGCGGGCGCCTCGGCCCCGTAACGTGCCACCAGCGAGGCGGGAAGTTCGCTCGAGACATGCTGGGAACCAACGAAATTGGCGCCGACGAGCGGCAGATTGCGGGTGCGGCACGGTGCCGCCGACAGCCCCCGCGCGGCCATCGCCTGATCGAGCACATCCTGTGCCATCAGCCGATACTCGGTGAGCTTGCCGCCGACCACGCTGAACATCCCGGAGTCGTTCTCCAGCACGGCGTGGTCGCGGGACAAGTCGGATGTCCGTCCGGGTTTATCCCCGGGTCGCTGCGCTCCTGCCCCAGGGCCCCCCGCGTCGATGAGCGGCCGCAGTCCCGCGTACGCGCCGGTGACGTCGGCGGTGGTCAGCGTGGTCTGCAGCGCGGTGTTGACGGTGTCGAGCAGGAAGCCGACCTCCTGCGGCGTCGGTTCCGGTACGTCGGGGATCGGGCCCGGGGCCTCCTCGTCGGTCAGCCCGAGATACACCCGACCCAACTGCTCGGGCATGGCGAAGACGAACCGGTTGGTCTCACCTGGGATCGGAATGGTCAGCGCCGCAGTCGGATTGCCGAAGGATGCCGCATCGAAGACCAGGTGCGTCCCGCGGCTGGGACGCAGTTTGATCGACGGGTCCACCTCGGCCGCCCACACCCCGGTCGCATTGATGACCGCTCGCGCGGCGAGATCGAAGGATTCCCCGGTGAGTTCGTCGGTGAGCCGTACCGACGAGCCGGTGGCCGCCGAGGCGCCGACCCGGGTCAGGATCGTCGCGCCGTGCTGCGCGGCCGTGCGGGCCACCGCGACCACAAGCCGGGCGTCGTCGATCAACTGCCCGTCATAGGCCAGCAGTGCGCCGTCCAGGCCGTCGCGGCGCACCGTGGGCGCCATGGCGATCGCTTCCGCCGGGCCGATACGCCGCGGGCGCGGCAGCACCGAGGACTTCGTGCCGGCCATCACCCGCAGCAGGTCGCCGGCCCCGAAGCCCACCCGCACCAGCGCCCGCTGGGAGCGGCTCATCGCCGGGAGCAGGGGAACCAGCTGTGCCATCGCACTGACCAGATGGGGCGCGGTCCGAGTCATCAGGATGCCGCGCTCGACCGAACTGCGCCGGGCGATGCCGACGTTGCCGGTGGCCAGATAGCGCAAACCGCCGTGCGCCAGCTTCGAACTCCACCGACTGGTGCCGAACGCCAGATCGTGCTTGTCGACCAGCACCACCGACAGACCGCGGCTGGCGGCGTCGAGCGCGATTCCGGTGCCGGTGATACCGGCGCCGATGACGACGACGTCGACGGTGCGTCCGTCGGCGAGAGCGGTGAGGTCGGCGCTGCGCCGGGCGGCGCTCAAGGCGGAGTTGTTCATCAGGTCAGGTATCCGTTCAGGGCGTGGGTGAGTTCGGCGTCGAGGCCGCGGTCATCGAGGATGGGGTCGACGATCCGGCCGGACTGGATCACCGACTGGGTGATGAGCAGCACCATCGCCGCCAGCTGGCGAGGGTCGGCCTGCCGAACCGTGTTGTCGGCCTGGGCTTTACGGAGTTCGTCGGCCACCATGTCGATCAGGATCTGCTGGCTGGCGCCGAGGCGGTCGGCGATGTACACCATCGCCAGTTCGGGGTCCGAACGCAGCACGGTGAGGATCATTTCGTCGCGCCGCAGATTCCGGACCACCTCCACGATCCGGGTCACCAGTGCCTCCCGGCCGGCCGCGCGGGACGGGGCGGCCCGCCACGCCCCGACGATCCGGTCGGTCAGCAGGGAGACCAGGATCGACCGGGTGTCCGGCCAGCGCCGATACACCGTCGGTCGGCTCACCCCGGCCCGCCGGGCGATCTCGGCGAGCGTCACCCGCTCAACCCCGAAGTCGCGCACGCAGCTGGCGGCCGCGGCCAGAATGCGGTCACCAACATCGACCGACTCGGCGTTACTGATTGACAACATCTGTAATACTGTAACCCATGGTTGACGCTAACGCTGGTGAGAATCTGCTTCCCCCGATGGCCTGGGACGCCTGGGGCGACCCGGCCCTGGCCAAACCACTGTCCTCCGGTATCCGCACCCTGCTCGAACAGGCGCTGGGCGTGTCCGCGACCGAGGTCGCCGCACCCGGGATCGACGAGGTACAGGTATCTCCCAGCGCACTGACCGCAGCGCACCACGACGGCCTGACCGCGATCGTCGGCGCGGACCACCTGCGGACCGCCGACCGCGATCGGTTGCTGTATGCCGGCGGAAAGTCGACACCGGATCTGTTGCGGCGCAAGCAACTCAGCCAGGACGCCCCCGACGCGGTGCTCCTGCCGGGTGACGAGGACGAGGTCGAGAAGATCCTGGAGTTCTGCTCGCGGCACCGGATCGCCGTGGTCCCGTTCGGCGGCGGCACCAGTGTGGTGGGCGGCCTGGATCCGATCCGCGGCGACTTCGACGCCGTGGTCACCCTGGACCTGCGCCGATTCAATGCCCTGCACCGACTCGACGAGGTCTCCGGTGAAGCCGAACTCGGCGCCGGGATGACCGGCCCGGACGCCGAACTCCTGCTCGGCGAACGCGGCTTCTCCCTTGGCCATTTCCCGCAGAGTTTCCGCTTCGCCAGCATCGGCGGGTACGCCGCCACCCGGTCCTCGGGTCAGGACTCGGCCGGTTACGGCCGGTTCAACGACATGGTCCGCGGCATGCGCGTCGTCACCCCGGCGGGCACACTCGACCTCGGTCGCGCCCCCGCCTCGGCCGCCGGCCCGGACCTGCGCGAATTGTTCTGCGGCTCCGAGGGAACTCTCGGCGTCATCACCCGGGTGCGGGTGCGGGTGCACCCGGTTCCGGAATCCGTGCGCTTCGAGGCGTGGTCCTTCCCCGACTTCACCACCGGCGCAGCAGCATTGCGGGCGGTGGTCCAGACCGGCACCGGGGCCACCGTGTTGCGGCTGTCCGACGAGGTCGAGACCGGGGTGAACCTGGCCACCGCGCACAGCATCGGCGAGCAGAGCGTCACCGGCGGCTGCCTGGGGCTCACGGTGTTCGAGGGAACCGCCGCCCACACCGAAAGCCGGCACGCCGAGACCCGGGCCGTTCTCGAGGCCAACGGCGGGACCTCGCTGGGCGAGGCGCCGGCGAAGGCCTGGGAAGCCGGCCGGTTCGACGCACCCTACCTGCGCGACTCCCTGCTGAGAGCCGGTGCGATCTGCGAGACACTGGAGACCGCGACGACGTGGTCGAACCTGCTCACGCTCAAGGCTGCGGTGACCGAGGCCCTGACCTCGGCGCTGACTGCAAGCGGCACAGCGGCTTTGGTGATGTGTCACATCTCGCACGTCTACCCGACCGGCGCGTCGCTGTACTTCACCGTCGTCGCCGGGCAGCGCGGCGACGTCGCGCAGCAGTGGCACACCGCCAAAGTCGCGGCCTGCGATGCGCTCATCGCCAACGGCGGCACCATCACCCACCACCATGCCGTCGGCGCGGACCACCGGCCGTGGATGACCGCCGAGATCGGCGACCTGGGCGTCGCCGTGCTGCGGGCGGTCAAACAGACCCTCGATCCGGTCGGAATCCTGAACCCGGGCAAGCTGATTCCGTGACAGCCATCTCCCGCGTCACGGTTCTGACCAACCCGATGGCCGGTCATGGCAACGCGCCGCACGCCACCGAGCGGGCGGTCACCCGGTTTCAGGAACTGGGTATCGACGTCGTCGGAATCGTCGGCCGGGATGCCGACCATGCGCGCGACCTGGCGGCCCAGGCCGTCGCCGACGGAACCGACGCCTTCGTCGTCATCGGCGGCGACGGGGTGATCCGGTTGGCACTTCAGGTGTTGGCGCGCACCGACATTCCGCTCGGGATCGTCCCCGCCGGTACCGGCAACGACCATGCCCGCGAGTACGGGCTGCCGACCGCTGACCCGGTGGCAGCCGTCGACGTCATCGCCGCGGGCCGCACCGAGACGATCGACCTCGGCCTCATCCGGGGTTCCGACGGGTCGCAGACCTGGTTCGGCACCATCGTCGCGACGGGTTTCGACTCGCTGGTCAGCGACCGGGTGAACCGGATGCGCTGGCCGCACGGCCGGATGCGCTACAACCTGGCCATGCTCGCCGAGATCACGAAACTTCACCCGCTGCCGTTCCGGCTGGTCTTCGACGGTCAGCGCGAAGTCGTCGCCGACCTCACCCTGGCGGCGTTCGGCAACACCCGCAGTTACGGCGGGGGAATGTTGATCTGCCCCAACGCCGATCACTCCGACGGCATGTTGGACGTCACCATGGTGCGGGCCGGCTCCCGCACCAAGCTGATCCGGCTGTTCCCCACCGTCTTCAAGGGCACCCACATCCACCTCGACGAGGTGACCACCGAGCGGGCACGGACCGTGACGGTGGAGTCACCCGGGATCAACGCCTACGCCGACGGCGACTACGTCTGCCCCCTGCCGGTGGAGATCTCCGCGGTGCCGGCGGCGTTGACACTTCTCGTCCCGTAGTCGGGCACAATGACCAACCACCATGAACAACGACATCACCGCGGTCGCCCTGCTCGTCCTGGCCGCCGCGTTCGCCGCGGCCGCATTGTTCAACCGGGGCCGGATGGCCCTGATCATGCTTGCCGCTGGACTGTTCACCGTCTTGGTGGCTCTCGCGGTCGAGGTCAATGCTGACTGGCTGACATCGCTGGATGACTCGATGGAGAGGTGGCTGGACGCGCACCGCTCCCGCCGGTGGCAGGTCGACGCCGATGGGGCCTTCAGCTATCTCGGTCGGCCCTTCCACGTCGCGTCCGTAGGAGTGGTTGCCGGAGCGCTGCTGTCACTGCAGGCGCGATCGGCGATCCGGGGTCTGCTGGTGATCGGCGGGGTGGGGGCCGGCCTGGTTCTCGAGCAGACGTTCAAGGCCATCGTCCGGCGGACGCCGGAAACCCTGGCGGCCCTGCACGACGGGTCGCTGGTGGCCTACCAGCATTCGTTCCCTTCGGGCCATGTCACGGGTGCGTGCACGCTGCTCGGCATGATCGCGGTGTGCCTCGGGGTGGGACGCGGCCGGGCAGTCAAGGGTGGGCTGGCGATCCTGGTGGTGACGGGTGTCTTGTGCGTCGCAGGCCTCGCGCTGTACTCCCGCGCGCACATCTTCTCCGACGTCATCGGCGGGATGTTCCTGGGCGGGGCGATCGTCGCCGTGGGCGCGGCCGTGCTGACGCCGATGCGGCCGCGCAAGCCATTGCGGGCCGAGCCACTGCACGCCGCCGATATGCGCGTGTAGGCAACGGCGGACTGTCACACACCTCCGGCATAATCGCACATGTGTTCGATACCGAGTTCCTCAGCGCTTCCGACGGCGTACTCATCGGAGCCATCGAGGAGTGGGCCTCAGCCGAGGCGGCCGCGGCGGCACATCGACTCGCCGCCATCGCCGAACTGGTGCGGCGGCGCTGCAGCGGCGATGACACGGCCCGCTGGTCCTGCGACGCGTGGGACTCCGCAGCAGCGGAGGTGGCTGCAGCCCTGAAGGTCAGCCATGGCCGCGCTTCCGGGCAGATGCACCTTGCCGAATCCCTGCTGCTGCGCCTTCCGCGGATCGCCGAGCTTTTCCTGGCGGGCGGCGTGAGCGCTCGGGTCGTCTCGGCTATCGCATGGCGCACCAGCCTGGTGACCGACGTCGACGCCATGGCGCTGATCGACAGTGCGTTGGCTGACCGGGCGGCCAGTTGGGATGCGCTGTCCCAGTACAAGCTCGAGCAGGCCGTTGACGTGTGGATCGATAGGCATGATCCGGGTGCGCTACGGCGCACCCGATCGAACGCCCGGAGTCGTGACGTGACGGTCGGCGCCCAGAACCATGAGTTGGGCACCGCCGCGTTGTGGGGCCGGCTGTATGCCACCGATGCGGCCCTGCTGGACCGCAGGCTCGCTGCGATGGCGCACGGGGTCTGTGACGACGATCCTCGAACCATCGGCCAGCGTCGCGCCGATGCGCTCGGCGCACTGGCGGCCGGTTCCCAGGAACTCGCCTGCCAATGTGCCGATCCGGCCTGTCCGTCCGCCGGACCGGATCAGCGTGCCGCCGGCGTCGTCGTGCACGTGCTCGCAGACGCCGAAGCAGTTGAAGCGCAACCGGATACCGGGATGTCCGGCCCGGGAGGCGTCGACTCCGAACCGGACCCCATCGCGCACACCGGTTCCGCCCTCATCGTCGGCGGCGGCGCGGTGCCGACCCCTCTGCTGGCCGAGTTGATCCGTGCCGGTGCCCGGGTTCGCCATCTGCGGAAGCCCTCGGATGCCGCCGAGTCGCAGTACCAACCCTCCACCGCACTCGATGAGTTCGTCCGCTTACGGGATCTCACCTGCCGGTTTCCGAACTGCGATAAACCGGCGGAACACTGCGATCTCGATCACGCCATTCCGTGGCCGTTCGGGCCGACCCACGCGTCCAATCTTCGCACGCTATGCCGAAAACACCACTTGCTCAAGACTTTTTGGACGGGCGACGGCGGCTGGAGCGATCGTCAATTACCCGATGGAACGATCGTCTGGACAGCACCGACCGGGAAGACTTACACCACCCGACCGGGAAGCTGCTTGGTGTTCCCGACCTGGGACGTCACCGACTCGGGCCGGCGCGTGCGTCAGACCGCACCGATCGGCGCCGAACGCGCCGTGATGATGCCGCTACGTCGACGAACCCGCTCCGCCAACCGCGCCTATCGCATCTCGTGTGAGCGCGCGCTCAATGACGCCCACGTCGCTGAGCGCAATAAGCCGCCGCCCTTTTAGCCGGTCTTGCCAACCGCGCCTAGCCGACTCCCCGGCTCAGCCAGCTGACTTCGCCCTTCTCGCCACCGTCGCGGTAGGCCTCGAGTGCCTCGTCCCACGCCGTGCCCAGCACGGTGTCCAACTCTGCGGCCAACGTGTCGGCGCCGGCGGACATCAGTGTCCGCAACCGCATCTCGCCCACCATGATGTCGCCGTTGGCGCTCATCGCTCCGCTCCACAGCCCGAGTTGCGGGGTGTGGCAGAACCGCTGGCCGTCAACGCCCGGGCTGGGGTCCTCGGTGACCTCGAAACGCAGGACCGACCATTGCCGCAAGGCATTGGCCAGCCGCGCCCCGGTGCCCACCGGGCCGACCCAGTTGGTGACCGCGCGCAGTTGGGCAGGCATGGCCGGCTGCGGAGTCCACTTCAGGTTCGCCCCTGATCCCAGGGTCGACGACAACGCCCACTCGACATGTGGGCAGACCGCCGCGGGTGAGGCGTGCAGATACACCACGCCTGTAGTCGCGTCGGCAAACTGATTCGACGCACGCATCACTTGCTCCTTCGGCTCCACTAGGGACGTCTTCCCCAACGACCTGGCGTTTCCGAAGATGCAGTTGTGTCGTACGCGTCTATTGTGCCCTGTGGGACCCCTGTTGCGCTAGTCCGAGTTGAACTCGGCCAGGACCCCGTCGGACAGCGCCGGCCACAGCGGTTTGGCCCAGTCGCCGAAGTCCCGGTCGGTCAGGACCACCAGGGCGAGATCGCGGGACGGATCGACCCACAAGAAGGTGCCGGTCTGCCCGAAGTGCCCGTAGGTGGCACCCGAGTTCTGGCTCCCGGTCCAGTGCGGGGACTTGCCGTCACGGATCTCGAAGCCCAGACCCCAGTCGTTGGGCCGCTGCATCCCGAACCCGGGCAGCACCCCGTCCAAACCCGGGAACTGCACGCTGGTGGCATCGGCGTGCATCTGGCCGGACACCGTGACGGGCCGCAACAGGTCGCCGGCGAACGCGGCGAGGTCGTCGACACTGGCGACGGCCCCGAACCCGGCCGCCGACGCCCCGCCCTCCAACCGGGCCGAGGCCATTGCCAGCGGTTCGAAAACCGCCTCGGCGAGGTAGCGGCTGAATTCGATGCCGGAGTACTCCTCGATCGTCTCGGCCAGCACGGCGAAGCCGTAATTGGAGTACACCCGCCGACTGCCCGGTGCGGCCTGCACCTCCGCGGACTGCATGGACAGCCCTGAGGCGTGCGCCAGCAGATGCCGCACCGTGGCGCCAGGCGGGCCGGCTGGGGTGTCGAGGTCGACGACGCCCTCCTCGACGGCGATCTGGGCCGCCCGGGCGACCAACGGCTTGGTCACCGAGGCCAGCCGGAACACCCGCCGTCGGTCGCCGTAGCCGGCCAGCACGCCCGAGGGACCGACCACGGCGGCAGCGGCCGCGGGCACCGGCCAGTCGGCGATCGCGTCGAGGGAGAAAGACACCATCGCCACGGTAGCGGCGACTAAGGTTGGCCACCATGAGTCAGACGGTGCGTGGCGTGATCTCACGTGCAAAAGGCCAACCTGTCGAGCTGGTCGACATCGTGATCCCCGACCCCGGTCCGGGCGAGGTCGTCGTCGCCATCCAGGCATGCGGCGTCTGCCACACCGACCTGACCTACCGCGAGGGCGGGATCAACGACTCCTACCCGTTCCTTCTCGGACACGAGGCCGCCGGCGTCGTCGAGACCGTCGGCGAGGGCGTCACCGGGGTGGCGCCCGGCGATTTCGTCATCCTCAACTGGCGGGCCGTGTGCGGGCAGTGCCGAGCCTGCAAGCGCGGACGTCCCTGGTACTGCTTCGACACCTTCAACGCCACTCAGAAGATGACGCTGACCGATGGCACCGAGCTGTCCCCGGCCCTGGGTATCGGCGCGTTCGCCGACAAGACCCTGGTCCATGAGGGCCAGTGCACCAAGGTCGACGACGAGGCCGATCCCGCCGTGGCCGGACTGCTGGGTTGCGGCGTGATGGCCGGCATCGGCGCGGCCATCAACACCGGCGCGGTCGGCCGGGGCGACACGGTCGCCGTGATCGGCTGCGGCGGGGTGGGTGACGCGGCCATCGCCGGGGCGAAGCTGGTCGGGGCGAGGCAGATCATCGCGGTCGACACCGACAACACCAAGCTGAACTGGGCCCGCGACTTCGGCGCCACCCACACCATCAACGCCCGCGAACTCGATGTCGTGGACACCATTCAGAGCCTCACCGACGGTTTCGGGGTCGACGTCGTGATCGACGCCGTCGGCCGCCCGGAGACCTGGAAGCAGGCCTTCTACGCCCGCGATCTCGCCGGAACCGTTGTGCTGGTGGGTGTTCCGACTCCCGACATGCGGCTGGAGATGCCGTTGGTCGACTTCTTCGCCCGCGGCGGGTCGCTGAAATCGTCCTGGTACGGCGACTGCCTGCCCGAACGCGACTTCCCCACCCTGATCAGCCTCTACCGCCAGGGCCGCCTGCCCCTGGACAAGTTCGTCTCCGAGCGCATCGGCCTCGACGGCGTCGAGGAGGCGTTCCACAAGATGCACGCCGGCGAGGTGCTGCGGTCGGTGGTGGTGCTGTGATGAACAGCGGTATTCAACGCGTCGTCACCCACGGCACCTTCTCTCTCGACGGCGGCAGTTGGGACGTCGACAACAACATCTGGATCGTCGGCGACGACTCCGAGGTGATCGTCATCGACGCCGCCCACAACGCCAAGGCAATCGAGGATGCCGTGGCCGGCCGCCACGTCGTCGCCGTGGTGTGCACTCATGGCCACAACGACCACATCACCGTCGCCCCGCAACTGAGCGCCGACCTGGACGCGCCCGTACTGCTGAATCCGGGCGACACCATGCTGTGGGAAACCACGCACGGCGACAAGCCATTCCGGACGCTGACCGATGGTCAGGTACTGAAGGCCGGGGGCATCGAATTGCGGGCCATCGCCACCCCCGGCCACTCCCCCGGCTCCACCTGCCTCTACGCCCCGGCGCTGGGCGCGGTGTTCTCCGGAGACACGTTGTTCGCGGGCGGCCCCGGTGCCACCGGCCGGTCGTTCTCCGACTTCCCCACCATCCTGGGATCCATCAAGGACAAGCTGGGCGCGCTGCCGGCCGATACGGTCGTCTACACCGGCCACGGTGACACCACGACGATCGGCGACGAGATCGTGCATTACGACGACTGGGTGACCAGAGGCCACTGACGATGCGCCGCGAGGAACGAGCGGCGCGGAGGAAGTGGCCAATCCAGCAAGGCCACTGACGATGCGCCGCGAGGAACGAGCGGCGCGGAGGAAGTGGCCAATCCAGCAAGGCCACTGACGATGCGCCGCGAGGAACGAGCGGCGCGGAGGAAGTGGCCAATCCAGCCCGAGCTGAGTGAGGTTTGTCGCTCAGAGGTGGGCAGAAGTATTAGTGGTTCCCGGAAGTATTAGTGGTTCCCGGAAGTATTAGTGGTTCCCGGAAGTATTAGTGGTTCCCGGAAGCGATAGAAGCACGTACTAGACCAACTCCGCCGCACTTTGCGGATCGATGAGGATCTTGGCGTGTGTCTCGGGATCACCGAGCGCGTCGAAGGCGCGGCCCACCCCCGCCAGGCCCACCTTGCCGGTGATCAGCGGCGACGCATCGAGTTTGCCGTCGGCGAGCATGTGCAGCGTGTCGCGGAATTCCAATGGTGTGTAACCGAATACGAAGCGCATGTCGATCTCTTTGCAAACGGCCATAGATGGCCGAAAGTGGTCGGGGCTCATGCACATACCGACGACCATCACCCTGGAGGTGAGCGGCGCGGCACCTATGACGGCGTCGATCATGCCGGGCACTCCCACACATTCGAAGATCACCGGCCGTTTCGGCCCAGCCGCCCCGAGCGCTTCGGCAGCACGGAAGACGTGCTCCCATCCCGGCAGCTTGCGCAGCTTCTCCATCGACCCGATGGCGAGTTCGCCGAGTTGGGAGAAATCGGTGATCATGCCCTTGCCGACCGCCCTGTCGTAGGGAGATTCGACCTTCGGATCCACCACGACGGAAGCGCCGCAGCGGAGCGCCAGGGCACGGCGGGCGGGCGAGAGGTCACTGGCCACGATCTTCTCCAGGCCCATCGCCTTGAGTTGGCAGATCACCGCCAGACCGACGGGCCCGCAACCCACCACGACGGCGGTGTCGCGCTTCTTGATCTCACTGCGCCGTACCGCATGTAGGGCCACCGTCATCGGCTCGGTCAGTGCGGCGACATCCAGTGGCAGACCGTTGGGCACCGCGAACGTCATCGCGGCTTCGACCAACACCTGCTCGGCGTATGCACCCGGCGCCAGTGGCGAAAAGCCCGTCAGCTGAACGCCACCGCCGGCCCGGACCATCGGGAAGGACGCCACCCGGGTTCCGGCCTTCAGACCCTTTGGGGTTTTCGCGCCGCATTCGGCCACCACACCGGAGAATTCGTGCCCCATGACGGTCGGAGTGTCGTGGCGCATGAAGTCGTGATACCCGACTTCCACCGTGACGTTGGCCATCTCGTCGCCGTGATCCTTGGCGTGCAGATCGGATCCGCAGATGCCGCAACTGTGAACGTCGAGCACCAGTTGTCCGGCGGCAGGCCGCGGCGCGGGCATCTCGATAACCGACAGGATTCCGTTCGCGCAGCTGACAGCCTTCACAACCGGGAATTCTAGACGTCTAGAAACCGTCGAGGATCCGACGCTTCTCCTCGTGGAACTCCTTTTCGGTCAGAGCACCCGAATCCCGAAGCGCGGCGATCGTTTTCAGCTGTTCGAGCCGAATGCCCTCACCGCTCGGAACGTAGGATTCCGGAGCTTCCGGGGACGGCTCGGCGCCGCGTCGCCGCCGCCCGAACCACCACGCCGCGATGGCCAGATCGACGCTGACCATCGCCAGCGCGGCGAAGACCCACAGTGGGCCCGCCACCGACCGGGTCCGGCCGAATGCCAGCCGCGGTTGGACGAAGCCGTTCACCTCACCCTTGGTGATGATCCGGTAACTGCCCTCTGCCGGAACCTGCATCAACCAGACCCGGCGGTGTGCGTCGTCATTGACCGAGACCGTCGCGCCGAGGTCTTCGGTCACCGTCGGATCGGCAACGCCCGGCGGCGGTGTGATGTCGAAGTTCAGCGGGGGCACCCCCAGTCCGCGCCCCCCGTAACCGAATACGTGGAAGCTGACGATGGTCTCGCCCTCCGGCAGTCGAATCTCGCCCGCCCCCGGGATGGGCACTTCACCGTAGGACCCGTACTTGTCGGCGGCCGCCCCGATCACCGCGGTGGTGATGAGCCCACCGATCGACACCGCCGCGAGCACGCCGAACAGGATCATCAACACCCGGGAGGCTCCGCGGCCGTTCATCCCCGCAGTCTGACACGACACGGGTTGCGCCGAGACGCCCAACGGCTACGGTGCTCTGACACGCTAGGAGGTCCCCTCCCACACTAGGAGTCACAGCATGTCCGCCGACGAATCACCCCGCGGGAGCGCATTGACCCGCTTCGCCGCGCAGTACTGGGCTCCGATCGCCCTGATCGCCCTGGCCGCCGTCTTCATCGGGCAGAACCGCGACCGCCAGCAGGTGCACCTGCTGTGGCTGACGGTCGAGTCGCCGATGTGGCTGTTGCTGGCGGCCATGCTGGTGGTCGGCGTGGTGACCGGTTTGCTCCTGCGACGCCGACGGTAGGACCGTGCGCGAGTCCAGCATCGTGGTGCGCCCCCAACCGATGGACAGCGCCACCTACACCGCGTCCTCGCGCTTGCAGGCTTCCGGATTGCGTTCGGGCATAACGCTTCTCGAGCAGGCCGCGAGCAGCGTGCTGCTGCCCCGCCCGCCACAGCCCATCGCGATCGCCGACTACGGCGCCGCCACCGGATACAACTCGCTGCTGCCGATAGGCGCCGCGATCCGCTCGCTGCGCGCCCGCACACGCGCCGACCACGCGATCCTCGTCGCCCACACCGACCTGCCGGGCAACGACTTCACCGCACTGTTCACCACGATCACCGAAGACCCCGACAGCTATCTGGCCAAGGACTCCGCCACCTTCGCCTCCGCGGTGGGCCGGTCGTTCTACCAGCAGATTCTGCCGTCGGAAAGTATCGCGCTGGGCTGGAGTGCGTGGGCCACCCATTGGCTGAGCCGGGTTCCGGCCCCCATCGCCGACCACATCCACATCGCGCACAGCGCCGACGAGGCCGCCCGACGCGCCTACGCACACCAGGCCGCGCTGGACTGGCATGACTTCGTGGCCTTCCGCGGCCGTGAACTCGCCCCGGGTGGCCGGCTGGTGGTGCTCACTCTGGGTCTCGACGCCGCCGGCCTGCCCGGTTTCGCCGGCCTGATGCAGTCCCTGCTCGCTGCTTTGGGCGGCCTGGTGACCGACGGCATGCTGCACGCCGAAGAGCTGGGCCGGATGGTCATTCCGACGGTGGGCCGCACCGAGAAGGAGTTCGTGGCGCCGTTCGCGCCGTCGGGGCGCTTCGAGGGACTCTCCGTCGAACGCATCGAACTGTTCGACGCCGAGGATCTCTTCTGGTCGCGCTACCTGCTCGACGGCGACGCCGGCAAGCTCGGCGCCGCGTGGGCCGGGTTTGCCCGGGCCGCGATCTTCCCCACACTGGCGGCGGGCCTGGCCGGCGGCACGGCCGATCCGCGCGCCGCTGCCTTCGTCGACGCACTGGAGTCGGCGGTGGCCGCACGCCTTGCCGGGGAACCCGAGCAGATGACCATCCCGCTGGCGGCGATCGTCCTGGCCAAGCGGCCGAAGTCAGCCTGAGTTCGGGGGGACGGCGGGGACCGTCCGCGGTGCCGGCCAGTCCGCGGTCGGGCCCGGCACCACCGGCGCGGGCTCGGGGTTCTCGGTGGTGGTGCTGATGCTGGGCGCCGGCAGCGCGGGCGCGGGGGCGGCGCTGGTGTCCGCGTGCAGGGCCAGGACAGTCGCACCCCCGGCACCGGCGATCACCGCGAGCGTCGCCGCCGCGACGGCCAGCGGCCGGCGGTGCCAGGGCATCCGCTCGGGTGCCCCGGCCGGTTCGGGGGCGAACTCCACCCGCGGCCGCGGCTGCGGGCGCGCGGGCCGGGTGGACAGTTGCGGAACGACGTCGGGGACGTCGGGCGCGTGCGCCCACGCCAGCGGGGGCTGCGCCGGTTGTGGCCGGCTGCGCGCGGGGCTGACCACCGTTGCACCCGCATCGGCCGCCCCCCGCGCTACGCACAGGGCGGCGCCGGTCGCAGCCGCCAGGCTGGGCCGGCGTGCAGTGATGACCGGCACCCGCAGCTGCGCCGACAGCGTCGTGGTGACAGCGGGGACAGCGGCCATCCCACCCACCGATGCGACGGCGGTGAGGTCGGTGAGCGCAATTCCGTTGCGGCGCAGAATGTTCAGAAGGGCGGCCACGACCCTCGTCAGCGGCTCGCGGACGATCGCGTCGAGTTCGGTTCGGGTGAGCCGGATGTCGCCCCGCAGGCCGGCCGGCCGGCCCGCAACAGTTGTCACGATCTGGGCCGAGAGCCGTTCCTTGGCCTCGCGGCACTCCGCGCGCAGTCGCGTCAGCTCGCTGATCGCCGTGGTTCCGGTACCGCCCGGTGTGACTCCGGCCGCCCCCAGCACATGGGTCAGCAGCGCTCGATCGATCAGTTCCCCGGAGAAGTCCAGACAGCGCACCGGCCCGGCGATGGTCCGGAACCCGTCGGTGACGTCGACGAGCGTGATCGTGGTCGCGGCGCCGCCGAAGTCGCACACGGCGACCACCCCGCGTGCGGGAAGCCCGGGCTCGGCCCGCAGCGCGGTCAGAGCCGCTGCGTGGCCGGGCAGCAGTGTCACCTGCGCCGTGTTCGCCGACCAGGGCGGGACCCGGCGCAGCGCACGACGCAGGGCCTCGACCGCGGCAGGGCTCCAGTGCCCCGGGTAGGCCACCGCGACGTCGGCCGGTAGGGGCCGCCCGGCAGTGGCGGTGCGGGCCAGATCCCGCAGAGCGTCGGCGAGCAAGGCTGCGCCGGAATGCCGGGAGCCGTCGGCGGCGATGATGCCGACCGGGTCACCGACCCGCTCGACGAAGTCGTCGATCGGTCGGCCGGCCCGGGTGAGCAGCGGCGGTCCGGTGACGGCGCCTGTCGCGGTCACCGCGGCAAGCATGGTGGATCCGATCGACAGGCCGACCGCCACGCTGGTGTGTGCTGTCATCTCGTCTGAGATTTCGGTGCCGAGCCCCGCCGCGTTACTCGGACCGACTCGCGTTACCGGACCTACTCAGGTCTCGCCCCGCATCGCGGTGATCTTGGCGAAGGCCACCGGCCGCTCGTAGGTGATCTCGAGCACTTGCCGGGCCAATGCGGCGCTGGCGTACGCCGCATAGTCATGCCAGTCGTCGTTCTTGGAGTTGTCGGCGTAGTCGACGACGCCCTTGACGATGACGGCATGGACCGTTCGCGCCGGCGTGCTGCACATCGATGCGGCGAGCGCGACGCCATAGGATTCCATGTCCAGGGCGAGCAGCGAATGCTCGCGCGAGCGCAATGTCTTGACGTACTCCGGATCCTTGACGACGAGCGGCCCACAGGCCATGGAGCCGTAGTGGATTCGCATCCTGAAGTCATCAGGGAGCTCCCCCGGGTAACCGTCCTGAATCGTCCTCGGGCAGGACTCGGAGTCACTGACCGACATCAGGTAGTCGAGGAACCAGGGCTCCAGGGCGATCCGGTTCTGCAGCGGGATGATTTCACCGGCCACCAACTGTCCGCTGGCGTGCTCGAAACACTGGCTGGCCACCACGAGGTCACCCAACTGGACCGAATGTTCCACGCCGGCGCAGATTCCGGTCATGACGACCACCGACGGCTGCCAGAGGCAGATCGCCTTGGTGGTCGTGACCGCAGCCGACGTCAGGCCCTTGCCGAGTTGTCGGACCGCCACGATCGAGATCTCGCGATCACCGACCCGCTTGACGCCGCGCAGGTAAGAGGTGCCCTGACGGGGCACCCGGTCGAAGTGCACGCCGATGGTCTTGGAGAACCACTCCAACTCCATGGCCAGCCCGGTGATGATCAGGATGTCGGCGTGATGGTCCTGCTGCATCAGCGGATGGTGCCGCGGCCCGGGATCAGAGGAAGGTCGAGCGGGGTCACCCAGCCCGGGGGCAGGTCGTTGACGGCCGGGACGGCATTCAGCGCCCGCAGTCCCGTGGCCAGGCACCCGGCGGTCGCGGCATCGCGGCCCGAGCCGTCGGTGAAGCGGAATGCGGTCTCCTGGAAGATGCTGGGCGTGCCCTCGATGTCCACCCGGTAGACGTCGTCCTGGTCCCCGGAGGGCCAGTCCGGCGCGGCGTCACGGCCGATGCGGTTGACGTGCTCGAGTTGGATGCGGGTCTCGCCGCGGTAGATGCCGTTGATGGTGAACCGCACCGCGGCCACCTTGCCCGCCTCGATGACCCCCTTGACCGTGCTGCGTTCGGTCGGTGTCACCCATTTGTCCCAGGTGGTGGTGATCGTGTCGAGTTCGATGCCGGCGGCCTCGGCGATCATCGGCACGGTGGCGCCCCAGGCGAAGACCAGGATGTCGGAGTTCTCCAACAGTGGCGTGTACTCGGGTTCCCGTCCGATACCCATCTCGAACTCGTAGGCGCCCTCGTAGTTGGTGTAGTCCAGCAGTTCCGAGGCACGCACCCGGCGGACCTCCGAGCACAGACCCATCAGCGTCATCGGGAACAGGTCGTTGGCGAAACCGGGGTCGATGCCGGTGGTGAAGCACGACGCCCCGCCCGCCTCGCAGGCCTCGGTGATGGGCTGAATCCAGTTGGGCGGGTTCAGGTGCATCTTCGGCCAGACCCACGGCGTCATGGCGGTGGAGCACACGTCGATCCCGGCCCGCAGGAACCGGCTGATCACGGAGATGTTGGTGTCCGCGTGGGCCGCGGTCGGGCCGTAATGGACCACCGCGTCGGGCTTGCAGGCGATCAGCGCGTCGATGTCATCGGTGGCGATGACACCCGTCGGATCCGGCAAGCCGCAGATCTCCCCGGCGTCCAGACCCACCTTGGCCGGATTGCTGACTCCCACACCGACGAGTTCGAACTCGGGGTGCTTGAGTACTTCGGGAATGATCATCTTGCCGACGAAGCCCGTTCCCCAGACGACGATGCGTTTGGCCCTATCGGAGTTCAGCACGTCAGTGGGTTCCGTTGGCGCGCAGCGCGTATCGCCGCTCGGCGTACTCGAGGTCATCGCGCCACAGCCGGGCCGCCCCGAGTCTCATCAGCGGCTTGAGCAAGGGCGCGGCCCGCAGGGACTGCCGGAATCCGGTGCGGTCGGACTGGGCGATCACGGCTTCGATGACAGCGGTGCGGGGCCGGCCGTCGGCACCGATGCCCACTGGTGTGGCATGGGTTTCCACCACACTTCCGACCCCCTGCCCCTCGACGATGTGCATGACGATGGTGCGGGGTTCGGGCACGGTGAACTCGGCGATCACCGGCACGCCCACCCGTCCGAGGTGGAAGGTGACCGCCGTCTGAAAGACGTCGGACTCTTCGTCGGCGTCGACCGGCGGGGCGCTGAGCACCTCCAACTGGGCAAACGAGTACGGGTGGAACCAGCCACCATGCCAGGGGTCCAGCCGGTTGGAGATGATGTCCTGAGGTTCGCAGACACCCTCGAGGCGGGTGACGGCCGCCAGTTGGGGTCCGGTGGGTCGAACCGACAGAACCGGGGCGTCCAAGGGCTCCTCGTCGCCGACCTTGTCCAAGCGCACCCACACCAACACGCCGTCGTCATAGCCGGGAAGCGGCTTCCAGCCGAACTCCCGGCCACCGTCCAGGCGCAGACCGTGCCAGGGGCAGATCAGGCCACCGCAGTCGATCTTGCCGGTGGCCAGGTCGGCTCCGAGATGCGGGCAGGAGGCCGGCCCGACGTGCAGGACGCGCTGCTCGTCCCGCCAAGCGACGATCTCCATGCCGGCGACCGTGGTGCCGAACGGACGATCGCCGCGGACATCGCTGCTGGCGGCGAAGACGAACCAGTTTCCACTCGGCCGACGCAGCGCGCGTTGCAGCGCGGAGTCGATGATCGCCGGTTCGGCCTGCCGGTACGTCGGCTTCTGGTCAGCCCAGTCGATCTTCGGAATGACCTGCAGCGGTGAGTCTTTCGGAACACGCTCGGCGATTCGGGACCAGAGATCAATCACCGCGCGCCTTTCCCTGCAAGCCGCCGCAAGAGCGGCGAACGCCCCTCGACCGGCACCGTGTAGAGGGTGTGTCCGCTGACCCCCCAGCCCTCCAGTAGCCGGTTGGCCGCCGACCATCCGGTGGTTGCGGCCCGTTCCATCAAGGCTACCGGCAGGTCGATGCGAATACCGTCACCGGCGAGCATCAGACCCGGAACCGGTGTCTCGACAGTCGGGCGGCCCGCGAAGGAGCCGGGCGCGAACAGCGGGCAGTCCTGCTTGAACAGGACCCGCTCGGCCACGATGCCGGCCCGGGCGGTCTCGGGGTACAACTGGTGCAGCCGACTCAGCATCTTCTCCCGCAGGCCCTCGAACGCGCCGAGTTCGGATCTGGGCTCGGCGACCGAGTAGGAGTGCACCTCGACCACCGACCCGCCGTGGGCGCGGGCCCATTCGCCGGCCTCGCGCTCGTAGTTGCTCACCACGCTGATGTTGTCGATGGGCTCCAGGCCGCCGGTGCCCAGGAACGGCGGCCGGTCGGAGTTCACCGGAGCATCCAGCCAGAGCCGCTGCACCACGAACGGCGGGGCCAGTTCCATGGCCGCCACCCGGCGGCGCCAGTCGTCGTCGCCCAGGCCCGGGGACGCGGTCACGATCTTCTGCAACCCGCCGACGTCGACGGCCGATACCACGCCGTCGGCGTCGATCACTCGTCCGTCACTGGTGGTCACGCGCAGCCGTCTGGGTCCGCCGGTGGCGATCGACTCGGCCGAGACGCTGGTGTGAAACCTCACCCCCCGCCCGGTCAGATACTCCCCCAACGGGTTCCACAGCGCGGTGTTGAAGTTCGACTCCGCGACATCGAACACCAGGCCCTCGTTGGAGCCCAGGAAGTAGATGTGGAACATGGCCGCGAGTTCGGCTGCCGAGAGCCGTTCCGGGCGCGCGAAGAAGCTGCGGGCGAACACCTCGAACGCTAGATGCCGGGCAGCCCGGGGGAAGTTGATCTGGTCCAGGAATGTGCCCGCGTCGCGGTCGTCGAGTTGGTCGTAGATACCCGGCACCGACACCGTTGCCAGGGGCGCGGCCGCCTTGCCGTTGATCCGCACCAGATCCCGGAACCGGAATGTCGGGCTGCGCAGCGCGAAGACGATCGCATTCCAGGGCGGGGTCTGCGGCAGTCCCCGGAACGTGTCGCGACGGCCCTCCCCGTCGACGAGCGGGTAGTCCTCGACAGCCCGAAGCCGCGTCAGACCGGGGTCGCTGCGCCGCAACAACTCCCGCAGGTTGTAGTACTGCCGGAAGAAGGCGTGGAAGCCGCGGTTGTTGGCCACCTCGGTGCCCGCCAGCGGACCGGAGTCCAGCCGCTCGGTCCAGCCGGCCACCCGGCCGCCGAGATTGCGTTCGCGCTCGAGAACCTCGACGGAGACACCGCGTTCGGCAAGGCCGGCGGCGGCGGCGAGACCGGCGATGCCCGCCCCGATGACCACGACGTGCGGGACGTTCGCCAGTGCGGTGGCATGCGGCACCCCAGAGGAAGCCCGGTGGGTGACGCGACGCGGATCCTTCATAAACCCCTCAAAACTCCTCAGCCCGGCGCATCTGCCAGGAAGGTGTGCACGATGTTGCGCTGCCAGCCGGGCACGGTCTCGCTGTGCACGCCCGCGAAACCTGCTGCGACCAAACGCCGTTGGAAGTCGGCGGCACCGTCGAAGTCGTTCACGCTGCGCCACAGATGCCGGTAGAGCGTGCTGTCGCCGGTCTGCCGCCACCCCGCCGGAATGATGATGCCCCAGCACACGGCGTTCCAGATCGCCCGGGCGGCTACGGAGTCGCGCACCGAGTACTCGTGAACGGCCATCGTGGCACCCGGTCGCAAGATCTCCCGGAACCGGCGCAACTGCGCATCCGGGTCCGCCAGGTTGCGCAGCAGGTAGGCGGCGAGGATGCCGTCGAACGGACCCTGCACCCCGGCCTCGCTCAGCGCCTCGATCGGGGTGTGCACGAATCGCACCGAGTCCGGCCACGATTTGGCCGCCGCCTGCTCGAGCATGCCGGCCGATGCGTCGACCGCGACGATCTCAGCATGGGGCGCGGCCTCCAGCAGTGCCGCCGTGGACGCACCCGTCCCGCACCCGGCGTCGAGAAGTCGCAATCCCCGCCCGCCGCCGGGAATCCGCATCCGGCGCGCCGACATCCTCAGGTGGTCGTGGTAGCCGGGGTTGGCGCCGACCAGGCGGTCGTAGTCCCGCGCGCCGCCGTCGAAGGCTCCGGGAACCTCGCTCCGGGACAGTCCGGCTTTGGGCAATCCTCGGGGCAGCAGGCTCACCGTCTCACCCGCTGCTTCTCCCAGAGCAGCAGAACACCGGTGACCAGCGCCCAGCCGAACAGGAAATCCTCGACGGGGATGTCCCACGGAAAGCGAATCCCGGAGGTGTGGGCCTCGTTGTAGATGACGATCGGGGCGGACAGCTTGGTCAGCCATCCGTCGGTCAGAACCTGAAAGAACAGCACGATCCCCATCGACATCCAGTAGGCCGGCTTGCGGAACAGGCCGGTGCGCAATACCGCCAATTCCAACACACACACCACGACGACGGAGACCACGGCCGGCAGCGTGTAGCCCAATCCGCTCACCCGGCGCTCCGATCGGTACCGCGGCGCCGGAGCCGGGACCGGAGCCGGCCCAGCGTGGCCAACCCGGCGTTGACCGCGTTGTAGGTCAACAGCCCGCAGATCGGAATGACGATGAAGAAGAGCAACTCCTCCAGCGGCATGAACGGCACGTTGATGCCACTGACGTAGCGCGGGTTGTAGTGCCAGACCTTGCCGGCGATCGCGATCGCGTCCCAGATCAGGAAGATCCCGACCACCGGAGCAAGCGAACGCAGCAATCGCCTCGGGTGGCGGTAGACACCCTCCCCGAAGAACTCCAGCGGCAGCGTGATCAGCAGACACCCGCCCAGCAGCAGCAGGTATTGCCACTTGTCCATCGACGCGCTCACCTCAGGCGGCGGGTAGCCGCCGGGCGCGGTGGGCCCGCACCAGGCCACCGGTGAACACCTGCAACCGTCGGCCCATACCGACCGAGGCGCGCTGACTGAACACCTCGAAGTCGATGTCCTCGATGCGGTCGAGAATCTCGGAGTAGAGGGTGAAGGCCGCCGTCACACACGGCCGTGACTGCGGGGCCAGCAGCGCGATGCCCTTGTGTGCTTCGCGGTAGATCGTCCGGGTGATCGCGTGCTGGGCGGCCAGCGCTTGGCGCACCCGCGGATCGGTGCGCTGGTTGTCGTGGCACCAGGTCAGCAGTTCCCGGTCCACCCCGAACGCGGCGAGTTCGTCGGCCGGCAGGTAGACGCGGTTGCGGTCGAGGTCCTCGTTGATGTCGCGCAGGAAGTTGGTCAGCTGGAAGGCCCGGCCCAGCGCCTCGGCGCACGGCTCGGCGTCGTGCAGTGGGCCGACCGTGCCCAGAATCGGCAGCATCTGAAGTCCGATGACCTCGGCGGATCCGCGCATGTAGTGATTGAGCGCGGGCCGGTCGGGATAGTCGGTGACGGTGAGGTCCATCCGCATGGAGGTCAGGAATTCGTCGAAGAGGCTCAGCGGGATCCGGTAGGTCCGGGCGGTGTCCAGGACCGCCGGCAGTACCGGTTCACTGGCCGCCTCGCCCTTGACGAACCTCGAAGCCAGAAGTTCCAGCCTGTCCGACCGCTCGCCGGGGCCGGCATCGGAGGTCAGATCGTCGAGGATGTCGTCGGCATAGCGCGCAAAACCGTAGAGTGCGTGCACGGCAGGCCGCTGGGACGGGGTCAGCAGGCGGGTGGCCAGGAAATAGGTGCGCCCGTGCTGAGCGTTGAGCCGCCGGCAGTACCGGTACGACGCGCGCAATCGTTCATCCTCGATGCCCGCGGCGTGCAACTCGGTGTTGGTCATGCACGTGCCCCTGAGGTTGTGATCGTCCGCCTGTCTGACGGATCGTCGACCGGCCCGGTGATGCGCTCGGCGGCCAGCTTTCCGGAGAGCAGTGCGGTGGGCACCCCCACGCCGGGAACGGTGGATCCGCCCGCCAGCACGGCGTTGTCGACGCCGCGCACCAGGTTCGCCGGCCGGAACGGGCCGGTCTGGGAGAAGGTGTGGGCGAGCGCGAACGGCGAGCCCGCAAGCATCCCCTGACGGGCCCAGTCCGCCGGTGTGACCACGTCGAGGATGTCGGCGTCGTGGTCCAGTCCGGGCAGCAGTCGCTCGGCGGCGGTGGCGAGGATCTGGCGGGCGTAGGTATCACCCTGGGCGGACCAATTCACCTTGCCCACATCGAGATTCGGACACGGTGCGAGAATGAACAACAGATCGCGTCCGGGAGGCGCGAGCGTCGGGTCGCCCGCGGTGGGCATGGTGACCAGCAGCGACGGGTCGCTCATCAACCTTCCTTCGTCGATGATCTCGTCGAAGGTTTTCGACCAGTTGCGGCCGAAGCTGATGTTGTGGTGCTGCAGGGCGTGGTTCACCGACGGCACCCCGACGTGCATGACCACCGCCGACGGCGACGGGCGGAACTTGATCGGGCGCCGTGGGGTGCGTCCCAGAAGCTGGTAGGTCAGCGGCAGGTCAGTGGTGAGAACGACTGCGTCGCAGGCGATCCGGTCGCCGGAGTCGGTGCTCACCGCGGTGACCCTGGAGCCGGACCGTTCCAGCCGGGTCACGGTGGTGTTGTACCGGAACTGAACCCCGGCATCTGCGGCAGCCGCCGCGAGCGCTTCGGGGACGGCCCGCATACCGCCGCGTGGGAAGTACACCCCGGCGATGGTGTCCATGTAGGCGATCACCGCGTAGGCGGCCAGTGCCCGCTGGGGCGGAACGCCGGCGTAGAGCGCCTGGAAGGTGAAGATCCGCTGGAGGCGCTCGTCGGTGATGAAGCGCCTCACCATCTTCTCCCACCCGCGGAATCCGCCGATCGCCGCCAGCTTTCCCAGTTGCGGGGTGAGCAAGGACATCGGTGAGGAGAAGTTGGATCCGATGAAGCCGTCGATCTCCAATTTGTACAACTCGGTCAGCCAGTTGCGGAGCCGCCAGTAGCCGGCGACCTGTTCGGGGCCGGCGAACTGCTCGATGGCGGCAGCCATCCGGTCGCCGTCGGCGTGCACGTCCAGCTGTGAGCCATCGGCGAAGGACGCACGGTAGGCCGGATCCGACGGCATCAGGTCGAGATAGTCCGACATCGATGCGCCGATGGCGTCGAATGCATCCTCGATGATGTCGGGCATGGTCAAAACCGTTGCGCCGGTATCGATCCGGTAGCCGCGGATGTCGGCCTGGCCGACCCGACCGCCCGGGAAGCCGTAGCGCTCCACGACGGTCACCGATCGGCCCTGCCCGGCGAGTTGCATCGCGGCGGACAGCCCGGACAGTCCGGCGCCTACGACGACGACGTGGTCGGTTTTTCCAGGAACGGTACGCATTACAGGGTCTCCTCGGTGCTCAGGTCATTCGTAGGGTGCACACCGCGGCCATATCGGCCAGTGCGGACTGCACCCAGTCGTCGATCCGGACATCGCCAAGGCGCTCGGTGGCGGTGGCCACCCGCTCGGCGATGAGTTCTTCGATCCAATCCACCGCGCCGGTCGCCACGATCAGCGTGCGCCAGTGCGCGATATCGGAGTCGGTCAATTCCTCGGCGCTCATCAATTCCGCGAACTGCCGACGGATGCCGGAATCGGCCATCCGGTGCGCCGCCACCACCACGCTGGTGGCTTTCCGCTCGGCCAGGTCACCGCCGGCGGGCTTGCCCGTCACCGCGGGTGAGCCGAAAACGCCGAGGATGTCATCGCGCATCTGGAATGCCTCACCGACGGCGCTGCCGTAGTCGCCCAGTGCGTCGATCAACGGCTCGCGCCCGGCCATGGCCGCGCCGATCTCCAGCGGCCGGCGCACCGTGTAGTTGCCGGATTTCCGGCGGGCGACGTCGAGCACCGTCTCCAGATCCGGCTGGGCGCCGGCGTCGTTGGCCACATCGGCGCACTGGCCCACGGCCAGTTCGATGCGCATGGCGTCGTAGTGCGGCCAGGCCCGTGACAGCGCGTCGTGCCCGACACCGCTCTCCCGCATCATTTGCTCGGCCCAGACCAGGCACAGATCCGAGAGCAGTACCGCCAGCGACGCGCCGAACCGGTCCGGCGAGCCCGACAGGCCGCGGTCGAGGTGCCATTGCCCGAATTGCACGTGCGCGGCGGGCCGCCCGCGGCGCAGCGCCGAATCGTCCATGATGTCGTCCTGCAACAGGGCGAACGCGTGCAGGAGTTCCAGTCCGGACGCCGCACGCAGCGCGGCGTCGTCGGGGTCGGCCCCGCACAGCCAGCCCAGATACATGAAGGTCGACCGCAGACACTTACCGCCGTCGACGAAGCCGACCAGCACGTCGCCTGCGACGTCAACCCCGGTGCGCTCCAACTGGGGTAGGCACCGGGTGTCGACGAAGTCGGCGACGTGGTCGAGGGCCCTGCGCCGCACACCGTTTCGCCAGATTTCGAACTCCGGCCCCGGTGGCGCGACCACCAGGCCGACTGCGGATTTGGCCCCGCCGCTCGGCGACGTGGCGTCGATCGCACGCAATGGTTGCTCCTGTCCCCGGGTTCCGCGCCCCGCTGTCTTCCTCCAATTCAAGACGACTCGGGCCCCCAGCGCCCAACCGAACGCGACTTGGTCACGTACGCGTAATGATTGACAAGGGCCTCTAGCTGCGGGTTTAGCTCCACAGACGGGCTTGGCGAATCCGGCACGTTCCGGGTCGACATGGTCTGGAATTGACGCATGGCCGTCTCCCTCGCAACCGCCGCCGTCGACACGCAGCCCACCACCGACAATCTCGCGACCGCGGGGTCGCTGGCCACCGCCGGCAGCATCGCCGTGGCCGGGTCGATCGCCACCGCCGGCAGCATCGCCGTAGCGGGGTCCATCGCCACCGCCGGCAGCCTCGCCATAGCCGGGTCGATCGCCACCGCCGGCAGCATCGCGGTGGCCGGATCGATCGCCACCGCCGGCAGCGTCGGCGTCCGAGCCAGCGTGGTGACGGCGCTGAGCGTGGCAATGCGCGAATGTGTCGGCTGTCTGGCATGTATCGCCTGCCGAGGCTGTATCGGTTGCTTCGGCTGCGCCCGCTGTCGCGACTGCGTGGGCTGTGTCGGGTGCTACAACTGCTCCGGGCTGCGCAACGCCCGCGGACTGCGCGACGTGCACGCCTGATTCCCCGAAGGGACCGAACATGGCACAGCTGACCGGAAAAGTGGCCCTCGTGACCGGGGCCTCGTCGGGATTGGGGGCGGCCGTCGCGCAGTTGTTCGCCGGGCGCGGCGCCTCGGTGTTCGGCGTCGCCCGCGACACCGGGCGGATGGCGGCAGTCTTCGAGTCCGTGCCGGGCGGGGCGTTCACGTCGGCGGACATCACCGGTGCGCAGTCCTGCCGCGACGCGGTCGAGCAGTGCGTGCAGCGGTTCGGCCGCCTCGACGTGCTGGTGAACGCCGCCGGCTTCCATCAGATGCGGCACACCGCCGAGGTGACCGACAACGACTGGGCCTATGACCTGGCGGCCAATCTCAGTGGCCCGTTCTATCTGTGCCGGGCGGCGCTCCCGCACCTGCTGGAGGCCGGGGGAAACATCGTCAACGTGGCCTCAGTGGCCGGGGTCGAGGGCGAGGTCTATTCGGCCGGGTATTGCGCCGCCAAACACGGCCTGGTGGGACTGACCCGGGCACTGGCGGTCGAGTTCACCCGCGAGCGACTGCGGGTCAACGCCGTCTGCCCCGGGGGAATGCTCACCCCGCAGGTCACCGAGTTCGCAGCGCCGGAAAACGCCGACTACAAGCTGATCATGCGGATCGCCGCGCCGCGCGGCCTGATGGAGCCACACGACGTCGCGACGGTGATCGCATTTCTGGCCAGCGACGACGCGGCCGCGGTGCACGGGGCCGTCTACGCGATCGACAACGGAAAGCTCGCGGGGTAGCGGTTAACTCCGCAGAGCACCGGCCAGATCCGGGCAGTAGGTGCTGACCGCCGCCCCGAGGAACTGCGCGGCCTGCTCCTGGGTCGTCCCCCGGGCCAGATTGCGCGAGACGAAGTTCATCGACGCATAGGCGTCCCCGTCGACCCCGCGGTCCAACCGTTTGCAGGTGATCTTGCCCAGCCAGGCGTTGTAGTCGCGGGCCCCATAGATGCCGAAGCTGTGCAACTGGTCGGCGAAGTCGATATCGGGGTCGGCGTAGGCCGGTACCGCCACCACAATCGCTGTCGCCGCGACCCAGGTGGCTGCCAGAGCGCCCGCCGCGACGCGTCCCAAAACCGTCATAGCCGAGATTGTAGGCCGAACTATTACATGAGCTAATCTTCTGGTCGGTGTCAGGTCCACGGTCACGGGGAATTCAATGGTCAAGCTGAGGCGCACGAAGGCGTCGAGCGGCGCGGTCCTTCCCGTCATCCCCATCATCCCGGTCGGTGAGAACACCGCGTCCAACCGCCACGTGGGAGCGCATCCGGCGATCCCGCGGGCGGTCCGACTGCTCTCGATTCCGATCCTGCTGTTCTGGATCGCACTTGTGGTCGTGCTGAACACCAAGATCCCGCAGCTGGAAGTCGTCGGCGAGATGCACTCGGTCTCGCTGGCCCCCTCTGACGCTCCGTCGCTGCAGGCCATGAAGAGGGTCGGGCAGGTGTTTCAGGAGTTCGACTCCGACGCCTCGGCAATGCTCGTGCTGGAGGGCGACACTCCGCTGGGCAAGGAGGCCCACGACTACTACGACGGGCTGATCGCCGAGCTGCGGGCCGACACCGGCCACGTCCAGAACGTTCAGGACTTCTGGGGCGACCCACTCACCGCGACCGGTGCGCAGAGCGCCGACGGTAAAGCCGCTTATGTTCAGCTCTACCTGGCCGGCAATCAGGGCGAAAGCCTGGCCAACGAATCGGTCCAGGCCGTCCGCAACATCGTCGCCGGCTCCCAGCCGCCGGCCGGATTGAAGGTGTTTGTCACGGGGCCGGGCGCCATGATGGCCGACCAGCAACATGCCGGCGACAAGGGCGTGCAGAAGATCACCGCGGTCACCCTCGTGGTCATCCTGGTCATGCTGCTGTTGGTCTATCGCTCCATCGTCACCGTCGTGCTGGTGCTGATGATGGTCGGCGTGCAGGTGGCCGCAGCACGCGGCATCGTCGCCCTGCTGGGCTACACGGACGTGATCGGCCTTTCCACCTTCGCGGTCAACCTTCTGACGACGATGGGTATCGCTGCGGCCACCGACTACGTCATCTTCATCATGGGCCGCTATCACGAGGCCCGACTCGACGGCGAGGACCGCGAAACCGCTTTCTACACCATGTATCACGGCACTGCGCATGTGATCCTGGGCTCGGGCCTGACGATCGCCGGTGCGACGTTCTGCCTGCATTTCACCCGGCTGCCGTACTTCCAAAGCCTCGGTATCCCACTGGCCGTCGGAATGCTGGTGGCGGTGGTGGCCGCCTTGACCATGGCGCCGGCGATCCTCACCATCGGCAGCCACTTCGGCCTCTTCGACCCGAAACGCACGATGAAGACCCAGGGCTGGCGGCGGGTCGGTACGGCCGTCGTGCGGTGGCCCGGCCCGATCCTCGTCGCTTCGCTCGCGCTGTCACTGGTCGGTCTGCTGGCCCTGCCGTCTTTCGTCAACAACTACAACGACCGCGAATACCTGCCGCCCGACCTGCCCGCCAACCAGGGTTTCGCCGCCGCCGACCGGCATTTCCCGCAGGCCCGGATGAACCCCGAGATGCTGATGATCGAAACCGACCACGACCTGCGAAACTCGGCGGACATGCTGGTCATCGACAAGGTTGCCAAGAACATCTTCCACATCCCCGGCGTCGGCCGTGTCCAGGCGATCACCCGCCCGCAGGGCACCCCGATCGAACACACCTCGATCCCGTTCATCATCAGCATGTCCGGCGCCACCCAGCAGCTGAACATGTCCTACATGCAGGACCGCATGAAGGACATGCTCACGATGGGCGACGAGATGCAGGCCACCGTCGACAGCATGGAGCGCATGTACGGGCTGATGCAGGAGCTCACCGGGGTCACCCACGACATGGTCGGCAAGACCAAGGAAATGGTGGCCACCACCAACGAAATACGCGACCACATCTCAGATTTCGACGATTTCTTCCGCCCGATCCGCAACTACTTCTATTGGGAGCCGCACTGTTTCGACATCCCGATCTGCTATTCGATGCGGTCGGTGTTCGACTCCCTCGACGGCATCGACAAACTCAGCGACGACCTCGGCTCATTGGTCGTCAACATGGACCAGCTCGACCAGTTGATGCCGCAGATGCTCACGGTCATGCCGCCGATGATCGAGAACATGAAGAGCATGAAAAACACCATGCTGACCATGCAGTCGACCATGGGCGGTCTGCAGGACCAGATGCAGGCGATGCAGGACAACGCCAACGCCATGGGCCAGGCCTTCGACGCCGCCAAGAACGACGACTCCTTCTACCTGCCGCCTGAGGTTTTCGACAACGAAGAGTTCAAGCGCGGGATGAAGATGTTCATCTCGCCGGACGGAAAATCGGTGCGGTTCATCATCTCTCACGAGAACGATCCCGCCACCCCGCAGGGTCTGGCGCTGGTCGACAAGATCAAGAACACCGCGTTCGAGTCCATCAAGGGCACCCCACTGGAGGGTTCCAAGGTCTACCTCGGCGGCACCGCCTCGGCCTACAAGGACATGCAGCAAGGTGCCAACTACGACCTGCTGATCGCCGGATTGGCTTCGCTGTGCCTCATTTTCGTCATCATGCTGATCCTCACCCGAAGCGTGGTCGCGGCAGCGGTCATCGTCGGCACCGTCGCGCTGTCATTGGGCACGTCGTTCGGACTGTCAGTGCTCATCTGGCAGCACATCCTCGGCATCCCCCTGCACTGGATGGTGCTGGCGATGTCGGTCATCATCCTGTTGGCGGTCGGCTCGGACTACAACCTGCTGCTGGTCTCCCGCTTCAAGGAGGAGATCCACGCGGGCATCAACACCGGCATCATCCGTTCGATGGCCGGCACCGGCGCCGTGGTGACCTCGGCAGGTCTGGTCTTCGCCTTCACCATGGCCTCGATGCTCGTCAGCGACCTCAGGGTGGCCGGGCAGGTCGGCAGCACCATCGCGTTGGGCCTGCTGTTCGACACCCTCGTGATCCGCTCGTTCATGACGCCGTCCATCGCGGCACTGCTCGGACGCTGGTTCTGGTGGCCACAGGTCGTGCGTCAACGCCCGGTCCCTCAGCCCTGGCCCGAACCGCCTGCCGTCGAGGCGGCACAACCTGACCGTGACGCCGTGAGCGCCGGAGCCTGAGGAGGGTCCATGATGAGAGGTATGACACGAGCACCCAGGTGGGCCGAAATCGCGATCGCGGTCACGGCTCTGGCCGTTCCGGTCGTCATCGGATCGGGGGCCGCCGCCGCCGACGCCACCGACGACTATCCGATCCCCCACCGCATGATCATCACCACCTGCACGGCCGAACAGATCATGGCCGCGGCACGCGACGTGGAACCGGTCTACTACGAGCGCTACATGATCGACTACAACAACAAGTCCCCGGAGGTCCAGCAGGCCTCGCAGGACTACATCCACGGTTTCTTCGCCAAGACACCGGAAGACCGCCGCGCCTGGTCGGAGGAGTTGGCCACCAACATCTACGCCGATCCGCTGGTGTTCCAATGGCCCAACCACGCCAAGCTGTTCTTCAACAACAAGGGCGTGGCCGCCAACACCACCGACATCTGCCTGCAGTACCCGCCCGACGACATGTCGCTGTGGTCCTGGTGAACACGGAGGTGACCGACATGCCGCCGGTGATCGAGCGGTGGCTGCGGGTAATCGAGACCGGGCAGACCGCACAACTCGATGACCTGCTCGCCGAGGACGCGGTGTTCTACTCCCCGGCGGTGTTCACCCCCCAACGCGGCCGGGCCGTCGCGGTCGGCTACCTGCGGGCCGCCGAGCACATGTTCTCCGGGACCGGTTTCCACTACGTGGAGAAGTGGATCGGCGCCGACTCGGCGGTGCTGCACTTCGCGGCCGAGATCGACGGGTTGTCCGTCGAGGGCATCGACATGATCCACTGGAATGACGACGGGAAAATCACCTCGTTCACGGTGATGATCCGTCCCTTCAAGGCCCTGCAGGGGGTCATGGGGAAGATGGCGGAGTTGCTCGCGGGTTCCTAAGCTACCGACCGTGGTTCACAGCATCGGCCTCAACACGCTCCTGCTGCTGATCGGCGCTGGACTTATCGCCGGCTTTCTCAACACGGTCGCATCAAGCGGCACCGCGGTGACCCTCCCGGTCATGATCGGCCTGGGCCTGCACCCCATGCTGGCCAATGCCACCAACCGCGTGCCGGTGGTGCTGGGTTGCGCCGTGGCGGTCTGGAAGTACCACCAGAGCGGCCAGATGCCGTGGAAACCCGCACTGGGACTGTCATTTCCGTTGCTCGCCGGCGGGGTGATCGGCCTGATCGCGGCGGAGAACCTCAGCGATGTGCGCACCATCCGGGTGACGGTTTTCGCACTGGGAGTCGCCGCGTTGCTGGTGCTCATCAACCCGTCGAAGTGGCTGGCGGTCGAGGTGACCAAGCCCCCGCGCGCTTCGGGGCCGTTGATCATGGCGGCCGTGTTCGCGATCGGAGCCTGGGCCGGGTTGATCGTGTTGGACTCGGCGACCTACATGCTGGCTGTTCTGGTTTTGCTGGCCGGCTTCCCGATCCGGGAGGCCAACGCGATCAAGGTGTTCTCCCTCGGCCTGGTCGCACTGCTCGGCACGATCGTGTTCACGGTGAAGGGACAGATCGACTGGCTGTGGGCGTTACCGCTGTCGCTGGGTTCGATCGCCGGGTCGTGGGTCGGGACCCGGGTCTCGCTGGGGCCCCATGCCAGCAAGTGGGTGTATTTCATGCTGCTCGCCGTCCTCGTCGGGGAGGCGGTGCGACTGGCTTTCCTGATTCTGTGAAACTGCGTCGGTGTGTTGCCACGGCGCGGTCGGCGAGCCCCATTCGGTTTTGCTGAGCCAGGCCGGGGCCGCTGGGCGCCCCCTGGGAAGGTCCACCCGCGTCTGGGAGGATTATGGCCGATGCGAGTACAGTTCAGGGTGCCCGTCGCCGGGCCACCGGGTTTCCCGGTTTGCCAGCCGCAGTGATTCGTAGTTAGCCACAGGCAGGAGAGTACTTCGATGAATCGCCCCTGGGCCGCCGCCGCGCACATCGGCCGGATCGGCGGTCTGGCTGTCGCACTCGGCGTGGGCGTCGCGGTGGCCACCGGCACCGGCGTGGCCGCGGCCGACACCGCAGATGCCACCGCGAACTCCTCGGAGCAGGCCTCGGCCGCACCCGCCGGATCGTCGACGTCCCAGAATCCGGCCCGCCGCGTCGGCCGCGGCTCGGCTCCGGCCCGCGGCATCCCCCGCCCGCCGGCCGCGTCTCGGCCGGCCGCCGCAGAGGTGCCGACGCCCACCCACACCGCCGCCAAGAACGACTCGCCCAAGCTTGCGCCCGAGCCGGCCGCGGCCACCGCCGCTGCGGCGACATCGCCCGATCCGCAACCGGTTTCGCGAGAGGTGCTCACACCGGCATCTCCATCCGCGGCAGTCCTGCCGCGGGCACTCGCGGCCCTCCCCGAACCGGCCCCGCTCCCGAAGCTCGCGCCCGCGGCGGCGGCCGCCCTCCCGGGGACCGTCGTCGCACGGAACGTCCTGGCCGACGCGCCTGTGCTGGCGATCGTCCCCGCACAGGCGGTGGCCGCCCCCGCGAAGGTGGCGGTGGCCGCGCCACGACTGGCCCGGCTGCTCTCGGCGGTGGGTTTGGCGCCGCTGGCCGGCGGCACCCTTCCGGGCGGCCCGATCGACACACCGGCGCTGTGGGCCCTGCTCGGCTGGACCCGTGGCGAAGCGAGCCGGACCCGTTCGGCGGCCGCCGGGACCGCCCTGCCGAGTGCCACCGTGGCGACAGCGGCAGCGGTCAACCCACCCAGCACTTTGCCGTCGACGCCCATCGGCTGGGTGACCGGGCAACGCAACACCGCCTACCCGGGCATCGGCTGGACTCAGACCAACAACACCCAGTGGGCCAACATCTACGGCACCGACCTGGGCATCATGTGGTTCAACGGCGACAACCAGCTGACCCAGCTGGCCTTCGGCGACACCTTCAGCGGCCCCAACATGACCGGTGACTGGCGGTCCAACGTCCTGCTGCTCAGCAATGACCGCCAACTCGACGACGGTCTCACCCTGGTGCGGACCGGGCCGGCCTACCAGTTCATCCCGGCCGCCCCGGGTCAGGTGTTCTTCATCGGTTCCGAGGTCACCAACATCCCGACCTCCGCCGTGTACGCCAACAAGACGAACTACGTCAACTACATGTCGGTGAAGTCCTGGGACACCCCGGGGCGCTGGACGACCAACTACTCCGCGATCTCGCAGTACGACCCGAAGACGGACAAGTGGGTGCTGCAGAAGCAGACCGTCCGGCCGGCGGGGTACTTCCGGTCCTCGACCAACTACCGGGCCGGTGACCAGAATTTCCAGCAGATGGCCTACGTGCTGCAGCCCGAGACCGAGGTCGCCCCGGGTGGCACCCGCTACGTCTACGCGTTCGGCACCCCGGCCGGCCGCGCCGGTTCGGCCTACCTGTCACGGGTCCCCGACACGTCCGTCACCGATCTCAAGCAGTACGAGTACTGGGACGGCAACACCTGGGTGCGGGACGCAGCCAAGGCCGCGCCCGTCATCGGTGACTCCACCAAGTCCACCGGCCCGCTTGGCCCGCTGATCGACCTGGCCAACGACCCGAACTTCCTCGGCGGCCGGATGGCCGGCTTCACCGGGGCCAAGACCGGCGGCAACGTCAGCGAGATGAGCATCCAGTACAACGAGTACCTCGACAAGTACGTGGTGCTCTACGGCAACGGGTCCAACAACGTCATCCTCCGCACCGCCGACACCCCCGAGGGTCCGTGGTCGGATCCCGTCAGCATCGCGACCTCGGTGCAGTACCCCGGCCTGTATGCCCCGATGATCCACCCGCTGTCGGGCACCGGAATGCTCACCGACGGAACCAGTCCCGACGTCAGCAACCTGTACTGGAACATGTCGCTGTGGGGCAACTACAACGTCGTGCTGATGAAGACCGACCTCAGCCCGCTGACGGTCACCACGGTCTGATTTGGCGGCGGTGTTCGGGCCCGCGGTGGGCTGCATGCAGATGCTGATGCGATTCGTGGTTCTCGCCGGTTTTCTGCTGGCCGGCGCCGTCGGGCAGTCTCAGACCGTGCGAGCAAACCCGGCCGGCGACATCCAGGCCAAGCTCGACGCCCTGCCGATCAAGGGTCGCGCCCCGAAAACCGGATACAACCGAAGCCAATTCGGCGATGCGTGGAGCGATGACGTCTGGGTCGCAGACGGCCATAACGGCTGCGACACCCGCAACGACGTCCTTCGCGCTCAGCTCATCGACGTCGCGATCAAGCCCGGCACGAACGGGTGTGTCGTGGCGGCCGGCGTTCTCAACGACCCCTACACCGGGACCGCGGTCGAGTTCCATCGCGGACCCGACAGCTCCGACGATGTCCAAATAGACCACGTCGTCGCATTATCGGATGCCTGGCAGACCGGAGCGCAGCAGTTGGACGAGGCGGCGCGGCGCAACTTCGCCAACGATCCGCTGAACCTGCAAGCCACGCTGGGTTGGGTCAACCAGCAGAAGGGCGACAGCGACGCCGCGAGTTGGTTGCCGTCCAATTCGGCCTACCGATGCACCTTTGTCTCGCGCGTCGTGGATATCAAGGCAGGTTACGGGCTGTGGGTCACGCAGGCCGAGCACGACGCGATCGCGCGGGTGCTCGCATCCGATTGTGGGTGATCGCCATTGGGCTAACATCGGCGCAGCCAACGTCGGAGGGGGGCCAGTGAGTCTGATCCGCATACTGCTGGCACTGATTGCCGGTCTGATCGTCCCACTCGGCCTTGCGGCATCGGCCGGCGCTGACACCGGCACCGGTACCGACAAGGTGACCGTCGGCGTCTTCATCAATGACGTGCAGGACATCGACCTGTCCTCGGAGAACTTCACCGCGGACATCTATCTGTGGATGCGATGGAAGAACCCGAAGATCGACCCGTCGACCACGATCGAGTCGATGAATTCCGAGGGCACCCAGAACACCACGTCCTCGACCAGTGGCGGCCTCGGCGGCGCGCCACTCTACGACGCACCCATCGACATGCCGGACGGATCCAAGTACCAGGTGTTGCGGTACCAGGGTGTGTTCAGCAGGAAAATGAACCTCAAGAAGTATCCGTTCGACACCCAGATCCTCGAGATGGTGTTCGAGGACAAGCGCAGCGACATCTCCCAGATCGAGTTCGTCCCCGACGTCAACCCGATCACCGTCAATGACGGCGGGTCGATGTCGATCCCCGGGTATGTGCTGGGAAGTCCCTCATTCACGGTCGCGGCGCACAAGTACCCGACGAACTTCGGGAATATCTCGGCAAATGCCGATATCCCGTACTCCCGGATCATCATCGCGCTTCCGGTGACCCGCGACGTGCTGCCCTATCTGGTGAAGATCGTGCTGCCGATCTTCATCGTCATCCTCATCACCTCGCTGATCTACCTGCTGCCGGCACGTCTGGAGGATGCCCGCACAGGCATCGGAGTGACCGCGATGTTGACGATCGTCGCTCTGCAGTGGACGACCGACGCGACCCTGCCGGCCGTCGAGTATCTGACGCTGCTCGACATGGTCTACATCGTCTCGATGGTCTATATCCTTGCCGCGATGGCCTATACGGTGCTCGCCAGTCGCAGGAACAGGCAGGAGATGGCCGAGGCGCTCTCGGTGGCTCTGGACCGACGGGTCGGCGTCATCTCGCTCGTCGCCTATATCTCGGTCCTGACGTGGACGGTGTTCTACTACATGAACCAGCACTACAACGTGTTCGACCAGTATCGGTAGCGCTCAGCCCTACCAGAACACTCAGCCCTACCGGAACGCTCAGCCCCACCAGAACGCCGTGGCGATCGCGATGTACAGCGCGATGAGGACAGCACCCTCGAACCAGTTGGACTCCCCGTCGAAGGTCACCAGCACCGCGACGAGTGACGACATCATCATCGCGGCCAGCAGCAGCGGCGAGAACACCAGATCGAAACCGGGCTGGCCCAGCCACGCTGCCGCCAGACAGACGATCGGGGCGATGGTCAGCGCGATCTGAACCGGTGACTGCAGCACCACCTGAACGGCGTAGTCCATCTGGTTCTTCGCGGCCAACTGGATGCCGACGAAATTCTCCACCGCGTTGCCGGCGATGGCCACGATCACCAGACCGGCGAACACCTCGTTGATCCCGGCGGCGTGCATCGCCGGTTCCAGTGCGGCGACGAACCATTCCGAGACGAATGCCGCACCGATGCCCGCCGCGGCGAGCATGCCGATCGCCATGGCCAGCGGCCACTCGCCGTGGGCCCGCGCCGCACCGGCCGCCTTTGCCGAATCCGGGCTTGCCGCAATGGGAGACGCCCCGCGGGAGTGCTCGTGCCCGGGGTGCGCCACCGCGTCGGATTTCTTGTTGCCCAACGTCGCCGGCAGCGACAGGGCGAACAGCAGGAGCATGACGATCGAGACGATGACCGACACCGTCCGTTCGTGTGACTCGGCCGGGGTGTGCATCGCCGAGGTCAGCGAGGGCACGGCGAGGATGAACACCGCCAGGGTGAACATCAGGCCCAACGTGCGACTGTCGTCGGCGGCGAACCGCTGACGGCCGTGCTTGATGCCGCCCACCACGAACGCCAAGCCCAGCACGAGTAGCACATTCGCCAGAATCGAGCCGACGATGGTGGCTTTCACCACGCCGTAGAGGCCCGCCTTGAGCGCGAACAGGATGACGAAGAGTTCGGGCAGGTTGCCCAAAGCCGTCTGCAGGATCCCGGTGGCGGCAGGGCCCAGGCGCCCCCCGAGGGCCTCCACCGAGCGGCCGACCAGCGATGCCAGCGTGGCCAGCGCCAGGGCGGCGACGATGAAGGCGAGCACCGCGTTCATATGGGCGAAGTGCAGAGCGCCGGCGGCAACAGCCGCAACCACCGTCACGGTGATGACGATGCGGTCTTTCTTACTCAGCAGCGGCAGTCGTTCGGTATGGGTCGTGGTCACACGCATCTCCTGGTTTCCGGACGGGGGTGCAGTTTGCCAGAACCGCACGCCGGCCGCCGGGGATTCACCGCGTTCGCGCCGGAGCGCCGGCTGCGGTGTTAGTGTCCGCTCCCATGTCGGGTCTGACTGGGCTTCTGTCGCAGGACTGCATCGCGCTTGACGTCAACGCGGCCACCTGGGAGGAGGCCGTGCTGGCCGCCGGCGGCCTGCTGGAACGGGCGGGCATCGCGAGCCCGGCCTACACCGGGTCGATGATCGACAACGTCGAGACCAACGGACCCTACATCGTGGTGGCGCCGGGATTCGCGTTCGCCCACGCGCGGCCGTCCCCGGCGGTGCACCGCACCGGCATGTCGTGGGTTCGGCTCGCCCAACCAGTTGCCTTCGGCCACAAGACCAATGACCCGGTGGACCTCGTGGTGGCGCTGGCGGCCACCGACTCCGGCGCACACGCCACCGCGATGGCCGAGTTGGCGAAGGTGGTCGGCAGCCCCGACAAACGCGCGGCGTTGAACGCCGCCGCCACCCCGGCGGCAGTCCTCGGCATCCTCGGTGGCACGCCGGCAGCGGCCCGGCCGGTGAGCACCGCGCGCACGAGCAACCTGATCCTCACCGTGTGCGGAAACGGTTTGGGCACCAGCCTTTTCCTGAAGAACACCCTCGAGCAGGTGCTCGGCACCTGGGGCTGGGCACCGTTCATCACCGTCGAGGCCACCGACACCATCTCCGCCAAGGGCAGGGCCAAGGACGCCGACCTGATCCTGACCTCCGGGGAGATCGCCAAGACCCTCGGCGATGTCGGCGTTCCGGTTCGGGTCATCGACAACTTCACCTCGACCCGGGAAGTCGACGCCGTTCTGCGCGACTCCTACGACGTCTGAGAAGGAGAGACGCAATGAACTGGTTGGTCGCGATCGCGGAGTTCGTCGTCAATGAGATACTGGCCGTCCCCGCCTATCTGATCGGCATCATCACCGCCGTCGGCCTGATCGCGTTGCGCAAGAGCACCGGTCAGGTGATCGGCGGGGCGTTGAAGGCCACGCTGGGCTTCCTGCTCATCGGCGCCGGCGCCGGACTCGTCGTCGCCTCGCTCAAGCCCCTGGGCGTGATGATCCAGGGCGCGGCCGGCACCAAGGGGGTGGTGCCCACCAACGAGGCCATCGTCGGAATCGCGCAGCAGCAGTTCGGGGCGCAGGTGGCCTGGCTGATGATCCTCGGCTTCGCGATCAGCCTGCTGCTCGCCCGGTTCACCCCGTTGCACTATGTGTTCCTCACCGGTCACCACACCCTGTTCATGGCCACCCTGCTGACCATCGTGCTGGCCAGTGCCGGGCTTCCGGGTGCGACCGTCGTCGGGGTGGGCGGACTGCTGCTCGGTGTGGTGATGGTGGCACTGCCCGCGATCTCCCAACCCTGGACCAAGCGGGTGACCGGCGACGACACCATCGCCATCGGGCATTTCGGCACACTGGGCTACATCGCCTCCGGTGTCACCGGCCGATTCGTGGGTGGTGCCAAGAGTCGCTCCACCGAGGACCTGAAACTGCCTGAGTCCCTGCGCTTCCTGCGCGACTCGATGGTCGCCACCGCGCTGTCGATGGTGTTGATGTACCTCACCGTCGGGCTGATCTATCTGGCCAAGGCGGGTAGCGGCACCGCCTTTGCGGCCTTCGCCGACGACTCCGGGGCCGGTGCGGCCACCGGCGTCGGCAACTACCTGATGAAGGGCGTCACCGAGGGCCTGAGCTTCGGTGTGGCCGTGGCGGTGATCCTGTTCGGCGTGCGCACCATCCTCGGCGAGTTGGTCCCGGCGTTCCAGGGCATCGCCGAACGGGTGGTGCCCGGCGCGATCCCCGCCCTGGACGCGCCGATCGTGTTCCCCTTCGCGCAGAACGCGGTCCTGATCGGATTCATCTCCAGCTTCGTCGGCGGCCTCGTCGGTCTGGCGGTGCTCTCGCTGTGGCTCGGCCCCGCATTCGGCTGGGTGCTGGTGCTGCCCGGACTGGTGCCGCACTTCTTCACCGGCGGCGCGGCCGGCGTCTACGGCAATGCGACCGGCGGCCGGCGCGGCGCGGTGGCCGGCGCATTCGTCAACGGGCTGCTGATCACCTTCCTGCCGGCTCTGCTGGTGCGCGTCCTCGGCTCCTTCGGCGAAGAGAACACCACCTTCGGCGATGCCGACTTCGGTTGGTATGGACTGCTTCTCGGCAGTGCCGCCAAACTCGGCACGGTCGTCGGGGTGGTCACCATGTTGCTGATCGGCGCCGCCCTGCTGGCCCTGGCGATCGCGGTGCAGCGCAAGCTGGTCGACACCGACTGGGATCCCTCGCCGGGACGGCCGCGTCCGGCCGCGGCCGAGGCTTCCGACGGAGCGGTGACAACCGGTCGCAGCTACCCGAAGATCCCGGCGCCGGCGGGTGCTCCTGCTCCCCCGCCGCCGCCGGCGTAGTCAATCCCGGTTGACGATAGGCACCGTCACGGCGATATCGGAGACGTTGACCAACCCGAACGCCGAGATGCTCGCGAAGACCAGCGCCGAACTGGTGAGTTGCAGGGTGAGCTTGTCGCCGGGCTGGACGGTGTAGGCGATGTTGGCGATGGCGAAGGGGATGGTGATGCTGTGCTGGCGTCCGTCCAGGGTCACCGGCACCGGTGCCACCTCATCGCCGACGACGGACCGGTTGCCTTTCGCGTCGGTGACGATGAGCTGGGCGAACAGCGCGTTGGAACTGCCCACGCCGGAATAGTTGAATGTCACCTCGGGGGCGCCCACCACCTGGGTGCCCGCGGTGAGCACATCGGTGGACAGGTCGACGTTGATCGCGTTACGGGCGACCCCGGGGACCGGCAGGGATGTGACGAACTGGGTCACCGAGTCCGAGGGGACGCTGAAGGCGCGGCTTGAGCCGCCGAGGACGGGGACGATGGCCAGTTTTCCGTCGGCCCCGCTGGCGACGGTCCTTCTCGTGGCGAACCCCGGGTCGTAGGGCATGAGATCCGAGGTGTGCAGGACCTTCACCTGGTCGTACCACTGGAACGTCGGGAGGGCGTCGGCGGCACTGCCCTGACGCTTCACGTACTGGTCCATCCAGGCCAGCCGACTGGCGATCAGCATGGCATTCTGACCCGGCGCCTCCCCGGTGTTGCACGCCCCGTGCCCACCGCAGAACCAGATCATCTTGACCGGGACGTCGTACGGGTTCGCCTGGATGTTCTCAGCGCTCTGAATCGCCTGCTTGAGCGTGAAGAGCATGTCGGAAGTGCCCTGCGGCAGCAGCGTGGGTGCCGTGACCTTGTTCAGCAGAGCGGTGGCCCCCGAACTGGAGAACATGGCCTGGGCCGTCTCGGTGATGAAGCCGAAGAGATCACCAGTTATGGCTTGGGAGTTGATCTCCGGATTGATCCGCGCGCCCACCGCGTTCAACCAGACGGAGAAGAACGTACCGAAGACGGTCTTGTAGATCTGATCCGGATAGATCGCCTGAAGCAGATTGTTGTAGGTCATCTCCGGCACGATGGCGTCGATGCGGTTGTCGGTGCCGGCGACCACCAACTGGAGGCCACCCCCGTAGGAGTAGCCCAGCATGCCCACCGCGATTCCGGTGTCGTCGGTCTGAGCGGGCGTGTTGGCGGTCGCCCAGTCCAGGATCGCCGAGACGTCACGGCCCTCGTAGAAGGGGTTGTTCCCCTGCAGGATCCCGCCGGAGTTCCACTCACCGCGCGGATCCCAGGTGATCACGTTGTAGCCGGCATTTCGCGTGCTGCCGACCCATATCGGGGCCCAGAACGCCGGCGTCGGGGGTGCCTGGTCGTAGGGACCGGTGTAGCCCGCCTGGGTGATTCCCGGACCGACGACCACAGTGGGCGCCACCTCCTCGAACCCCGCGCCCACACCGACGGCAGGGAAGAAATTCGTGCTGATCTTGGTCCCGTCGAACGAGGTCACCTTGTAGGTGAAGCCGAACTGCCGGTCGCCCGGAGCCAGGGCGGCGACGTCGGCATTGACCGACGCCACCACCGAGGCGCCGATCAGCGGCGCCAGTAGTGCACTGACCAACGGAATCGTCTGCAACAGGTCGATGGCCGGGGCGGCGAACAGACCGACCACGGGGATTCCGGTGACGAGGTTGTCGAATCCGGTGACCTCCCTGACCCGGATCTTGAAGGTTTCGGTGCCCTTGGAACCCCCGTCGAGCCAGGTGGCGTACGGCAGGATCGTGTAACTCTGCGGATCGGGGACCAGTGACCCCGGCGCGACCGGCACGGTGGCGATGCTCAGCTTCCCGCCGTTGCTGCCCAGCCCGCACCCACCGACGCTGTCGCCGGATCCCACCGCTGCCTGGCATGGCGTGCCCAGGACTTGGTAGGTCATCCGCAGACCCCGGGCGCTTACCGCCTGCAAGGCGCCCTGGACGATGCCCTCGGGGGTGATTTCCACCGTGGGATCCACACTCAGACCGCTGCTGCCCACCGACTGCGAAGCATTAGCGGACGCCGTCGGAGCGGCCACGGCCGCCGCAACCGCAGGTTCGCGGCGGGTAGCGGCCAACAGCGCCCCCGACGCCGGATCACCCGGCGGCGCAACCGGATCCAGGTCGGCGGTTCCGCTGGCTGGAGCACTCGGCGCCTCAGTCAGAGGTGCCGGCGCCTCCGGAGCGGTGCGGGTACTCACCGGAACCGGGCCTGGATCAATGGGTTCAGGTGTATCCACGCGGGCGGCGGAGGCTGACCGCACTCCGGCGGCGGGCCTGGGTGGCGCGCTCGACGCGACCCTGCTGGGCGACCGCTGGCTCACCCTCGGCGCGCTGGAGTTGCCCTGTCCCCGAGTTGATTTGACCGACGCTGCAGAGGCCGGGCCGGCCTTCGGCCCGGCCGTGTCGACGGAGCTCCCCGAATCGGTATCGGCCCACGCGGTTGCGCATCCAGAGGCGATGGCGGTGCCGACGCCTATAGCTACCGCCAGCCCTCCGATCCGGCCGACGAATTGTGCTGCAGTCACGAGGCTCACCTTCTCTGAAAACGAGTCGCCCCGGGCCGTTTTAGAGGTCCCCACTCACCCGGTAGACCTCCAGGCTGTCGTCGTAGCTCAAGGCACTGGTGAGGAAGGGCAGGACGTGGACACCGAAGTCGAGCTTGCCTTCCGAGTACACCTTCCTGGTCGTGCCGCTCTTCGCGAAGGTCAGCTCAGCCCCGAGGGGATTTTCGAACTTCGCGCCCGCGTCGAATACCGAGAACCGGCCGAGGATCGGTACCCGCGGGGTGAACATGCCGACATCGGCAGAGACGTACGGCGTGACATACGGATTGAACGTCACGCTCTCAACCTTTGCGAAGTCGTTTCCGACGTCCGAGTAGCTCTTGAAACTGAAGTCGAACCCATCCGACGCAGCAGTGTTGTAGGTGCTGAGGACGCCGGCCGTGTAGTAAGCGTGCGCCTTGAATGGGCCCTCATGCACTTCAGTCGTCGTCAGTTTCCCGACCAGACCTGCGTCCACCCCTGCGCCAAAGGCGAAGGAGACCACATTGGGAATGGTGTAGGACAGATTGAGCAACGGTGTCTCTGCGATGGTGAAGGACGTTTCCTTGCCTTGGGTTGTACCGTCCACCGTCACGCTCATCGATGGGCCGGCCGTCACGGCCATCACCGAGGCTGCCGTGTACTCGCCAGGGTTGAGCTTTCTCCACAGCCCACTGGGCACGAACACGTAACCCCGCCAACTGGTGCCCGCATCGAAACTCAACTCGGCCGTCACGTCACCGACGGTGGAAGAGATCTTCGCCTCTCCAAGGCCCGGGAGTTTGAGAGGCTTCGCCTCACCCCCGGTGTTGAAGGTGTAGAAGTTGCCGTCGCAGGTGTGATCCGCCGCGCACCGCGGCTGGAACGCCACCTGACTGAACACCGGGTCTTCGGCATTGAAGACGCCGTCTTTCACCACCGGCTTGTCGCTGTGTTCGTAGCCGTACTTGACTTCTTCTTTCAGCTTGGTTTGGTTGAAGTTGGGATCCGGGTCTGCCCCTGCCTGCACCACCTTCCAGGGTGACCATTCAGCGGCAGCCTTTCCCTGGGGCGCATCCCCCCCGACCCACCGATTCACCGCCCCGGAGTTCCCCAGACCCACGACGAACCCGGAATCGAAATCCGTCATCGTCGTCACGTCACCTTCGGGAATTTCTTTCTCGCCGATTACTGTCGGCTTCATCTTGGGCAGTTTGGACCACTCCCTCGAGCCGACAAGTGCGATCTCGGCGACACGGAATGCCTGGTCTGCCGTCGGATCGGTGGTGTCCGGGAACACCACGCGGTAGCTCTGGTAGGGCGTGGCGTTCTGGAACGCGACCTCGACGTCAGGTTTATCCAAGGTGGGGCGGGCAAGGACGCCGGACGAGATGAGCGTGTAAGTCGAATAGCCGGGGTTTGCTCCGTAGAGGGCGTAGGAAGTTGGTATCGACTTGGCGTACTGGGGCGTCAGTGTCAGTCGCAGTCCGGTGACCACAGCCGAGTTGCCAGTGCCGAGGTCGACGCCGAAACCCTTCTTGTTGCCCGGGGTGGATAAACCTACGCCAGAGTTCGCTATGTATACGTTCGTCTCCGGGTTGTTGTCGAAGGCCGCGACGGGTCCACCCGCTGTTCCAATCACGGCGCCTTTCCCTTGGAAGAGAGTGAACGCCGAGGGCGTTTGCGCCATCCAGTCGGTGACATCGGCAACCGGTGCAGCGCGCCACTGCAGCACCTGGGCCGGATCCTTTGTGTCGTTCTTGAGTCCGAACGCTACGCCGTTCTTCTCCGGGGCGGCCATCGCGTTCACGCCTTGGCCAGCCCACCCGAGCTGGACCCAACCAGTGCCGGTCCACCACGCGGAGTTGCCGGGACCATTGGTTCCCACCACGAATCCGTGCTCGTAGGGCTGGATGGCTTGTATCCCGCCATCAAGCGGCGCATAGTTCGCTGCGGCCCACTCAAAGCCGGTCCACTGCCTCAGATAGCCCCGGTCTGTGCCGACGACGAGGCCGCCGCCATAGGGCATGATCGCGGTGATCGCGCCGCTCATCGGGCCGATGGGCGCCGTCAATTCCTTCACTTGCCGCGTTTTCCCGCCGCCGGCAGAGGTCCACTCAGTTACGTGCCCGCTCTGGTCACCAAAGGCGATCCCGTCCTTATACGCAATCATCGCGGTGACAGCCCCGCCTTCCTTGGGCTCCACCATCGTTCTCCACTGCGCGGACTTTGGATCCCAGACCTGCACGCCCCCCTCAGAGGTAAGCCCCTCCTTTGCGCTTCCGAAACCGACGGCAACACCGCCGTCGTTTCCGAACGGAACCACGGTGGACACCGGGAGGGCATGGGCAAAGGGCCCCAGCTTGGGCCAGGAGAGGGTGGGCATTCTCTGCCATGACGGCTCAGGCAGATAGCCCGGCAGTTCGAGCTCCGCTATCTTCACAAACTGGGCGCTATCGCCCCTGACATCCGGGAAGACCACCTTGTAGAACTGGAAGCCGTCGACCTGAGTCGGGTCGGGCGTACTCGATTCAGCCCCTTGCGCATTCGGGAGTTTGAACGTGACGGAGTTGTAATCCTGCTGGTAGTAACCTCCTGCGTTCTTGGGACGTACGTAACCTTCGGCGCCCGTACCGAGTGTGAGGGCCCCTTCCGAGATCTTCTTCCACGCCGTGGAGTCAGTGTTGCCGGCGCTGTCCTTCACCAGCTCCTCAGCGCCGTAGACCTCGTAGGACAGCGGGTCGGAAGCGGTGTCCTCGGATCGGACACTGGTCAGCTTCAGCCCCGTGGCGATCATCGGCTGCCCAAGGTCGATGATCAGGCCACTTCCCGCGCCTGAGGCCGGTTCGTCGGGACTTTTGGAGAATGAGGTCGCGGAAGCGGTCGCCGGTTTGTTGTCGACCGCGTTCTCGGGGCCCCATTGATCAAGGTTGTCATTGACGGCTATGACCTTGGCCCGATCAGTTATGTAGTCGGTGAGGTCCGCGACAGCGGCTCCCGACGTCCACTGCCAGACCGTCCCGTCTTGAAGGGCGACCATGAAGCCGTCCTTGAAGGGCGCGATTTTCGCGTCTCCCCAGGCCGCGTTCCCATCAGCGTTGCGAAGAACCGTCGTGCCATCGGATGTGGATGTAGTTGTCTTACCGTCAGGACCCTGATAGGCCTTCTCGCCCAGTTTGGTCTCGCCGGGGGTCCACAAGGTGATCTGCCCATCGGCGCGGAGGATGACCATGCCCGTACCGCACGAGATCACCTGCTTGATTGCTTTCGTGGACGAGAGCGCGACTTGGGGGTCTGCCAGCGGGCCGGAACTCGTCGCATCCGAAACCTCCACACCGGCGGACTCGCCGCCGGCCGTACTGATCTGGTCGGCGGCAGGGCTGGCCGCGGACGCGGCGACGGTGGGCTGCGTGGAGCGCACCCGGGACTGTTGGGACTGCGAAGTCGCCGCGGACCCGCCGGGGATCTCGGCTTCTTTCAGCGCGTCGCCGTACTCCTGTTTGGTCCACGTGTCGGCGTAGACGTTGCCGGCACTGATCTTGATCTCTGCTCCGTTGAACGACCGTGAGCCCTCGCCCGGCAGCGGCACCTTGTAGTAGCTGCGGAAGTTGTCGTAGGCGGAGTTGTAGCTGTTGCCGACCACGTCGTAGTTACTGTCGGCGGTTCCCGGACCGTCGGTGGGGTCAGTGGCGATGTATCCGCTGAACGTGTACGTACCGGGGCCGGAACCGGGCTCGGCCGTCACGTCCGTCATGATCATCGCGGCGTCCCTGCCGTCTGGCAGGGTGAAGTCCACGCCGAGTCGCACGGCCCCGGCGCTTTTCAGGGAATCCCACTCCGCACTCGCTTTGGAGATGGGAACCGGATTGTTCTTTTGTTGGACGATCTCGTCGGGGTTGTTCTTGACGGCCCACTCGACCGGCGAATCGGGCGCGACCTTCACCGTGATGCTCGCCTTGTACAAGCCCGCCAGGTTCTTCGCATCCTTCGACACCGACACGACGACAGGCACTTCGTTCATGAACAGCGTCTTGTTCGCGGGGCTGTCTTTGTAGTCGAACGGCGAGGTCGGCGCATCGGCGCCCACTTGCACGACGGCCTGCGTCGCGCGACCGCGCCCCAGCCCGAAGATGTTGATGCCCTTGCCCTCCGAGGTGACCTGGACGGTGAATGCATCCTGGCCGGTGAAGTCCTTGCCCGGGGTGTAGAGGTAATTCCCGTAGGCGTCGAACACGACGGTTCCCCGCTGCGGCGCGGTCAGCACGGTGTAGTTCAGAACCTCGCCCTCGGGATCGGTGGCCATGACATCACCGGTGATGCCGGCGCCGGGGTTCGTCGGATCGAACGAGGTCTGGATCGGGCAGGCCACGGCGTTCTGGTTGAGGATGGACCGCCGTACCACCAACAGAGCGCCCTCGAGGTTGGCGCGAAGATCGTTCGACGGAATCCTGTCCAACGCGTCCGACAGCGCGGTGAAGAACTTGCGAACATTGCCGTTGACCTCAGCCAGTCGCTTGTCTCTGATCGCCGTCAGCGACGCCGGAGCGGACGCCGGACTGAGTGCGACACCGCCGGAAACCTTGTTGACGACGGCATCGAGAATGGTGACTGCGGACGCGCCCGGCGCCACTTGGCCTTGGGTTTTCAGCAAGGCCGGCAACAGACCTCCCGCGGGCGCCGCGGAGATGGCGACCGGCGCGGCCGGTCCCGTGGCCGCCGGCGGGGCTATCGCTGCCGGACCGAGGCTGATTCCGGGCGTGGGCGCCGGGGCCAGCCGCGTGAGCTGAGGCGGCGTTATGGTCGTCGTCGTCACGGCCGGGGCCTGGGTTGCCGATGCCGACCGGCTCTGCGTCGTCGCTGCAGCGGGCGGGGCAATATCGGGGACGGTCAGATCTGCCGGCGGCTCTGCTGCGGCGCCTCTCGAACCGCGGGTGGTCGTGACGGGCTGCTCGGGTGCGGCCGACCCCGCCTGGTTGGCGGTGCCGCGCCTGGCAGGGGCGGCACCGCGGCGTGGCGTGGATGCCCTGTTCGCCGGCCCGGCTGTCGAATCCGCAGCACCCGCCGTGGCGGAATTTCCGTCGCCTTGGGTGTCGGCCGCCGCGATCCCGGCCGCCTGTGGCCCGGCCAGGAACAGCCCCGCCGCGAAGGCAGCGGCACCACCGCGCGCGACCCGCTTGGCTGTCCTTACGTTCTTCCTTCTGGCCATTACCCAACCCCTTCGGTCCTCGCTGCGCCCACGCCGGCGATCACTGGTATGACCACGATTAGACTGGCAATCATGTGCGCCGGCTCACAGAAGCACCTATTTTTGTGATGGAAATCACGTTTATTTGGAGTTCCGACGCTTGGTTATGGGCCCGCAGCCGACACTGAAGTGGAGTGGCAAATAACCAGCCACCTCACGATGCGATCAGGAAAAGCAGTGTTGAACTGCTATAACCGGATGCGCCCAGCTGCAATAAGGAGCTATGGCGCTGTATCATACCCGGTCGATTAGACCGCAGCGGCCTAGAGCCGCTTCCGCCCGGGCCGGTTGTACGCAGCGGCATTGCGCTGCAGTTCCTCGACAACCTCGGCCGGAGTGAGTTCCCGAGCCAGCCGGTTCAAGGCCAGGCGGACCACGGCACTGCGGGTCGTGTCCACCCGCGGCGTCGCGCTTCGGGCTTCGGTTCGAACCGATTCCAGATAGGAATCCGTGCTTCTATCGAGGTAGATCGATACTTTAGACAGTTCGGTCAACGCCTCGGACGCTTCCGGTCCATCAGCCATGGGGAGGCTCCTTCACGTGCAACCGAAGCGGGAATCCGCGATGCATCGGAGCATAACGAACAACTTCATCTGGTAGTACCAGTTTACCCGTTGCGGTGGCATGATGACTGCCCATGGATATGGATCCAGTCCCGCGGGACGCGGCGATCTCCGACACCGTCTACGCCCGGATCGTCGAGGAAATCCTCACCGGGCGCTGGCCGGCCGGAGAAGCGGTGGCCTCCGAGCGCGACCTCGCGCAGTCGTGGCAGGTCAACCGCAACGCGGTGCGTGAGGCGCTGAAGCGGGTCCAGCAGGCCGGCCTGGTGCGGATCAGCCATGGCGGCAAGACCCGGGTACTGGACTGGCGCACCAACGCCGGCCTCGACGTGCTCAGCGCGCTGGCCCTCGCCGGAGCCGTCCCCGCCGGCAAGGCCGCGGTGGATATCGCGGTGATGCGGCGAGCGATCGGCACCGACGCCGCCGGCCTGTGCGCGCTCGAGGCGACCGACGAGCAACGAGCAGCCATCTCCGCCGCCGCAGCGGCCTTCCCGGAGACCGCCGAACTCGACGTCCTCGGCGAGTTCGACCTGGTGTTCTGGTGCGCGGTCATCGACGGCTCCAACAACCTGGCCTACCGACTGGCGCTCAATACCCTGCTCGCCGCGATCGACGACGCCGGAGCCACGGCGTACAACATCCTCAACGCCGCCGAACTGACCGACCACCAGGCCAAAGTCGAACTCGCAGTTGCCATCGCCGCGCGTGACGCCGATACCGCCGGCCGAATCGCCGGAGCGTTGCTGTCCCGACTGGTCATCGCCTGCCGGTCACTCGAGCGTTCGATCGCGGCCCAGGCATCACCGGAAACCACCCTCGCCGGCCAACCGGCCTGACGGGAACAGGCCATGCTCAACGCGATCCTCTACGCGATCCCGGTCTTCGTCGTCCTGCTGATCCTGGAACGGCTGTCCTTCCGCCTACTGCCCGACGACGACGAACTGGGCTACGAACTACGCGACACCGCCACCAGCCTGACCATGGGGGCCGGGAATGTGATCATCACCCTCGGCTGGAAGGCGGCGATTCTATTCGTCTACAGCGGGGCATATCTCTTGTCGCCGATCCACCTGGCCGCGAGCAACCCGTGGACCTGGGTCGCGCTGTTCGTCGTCGACGACTTCGCCTACTACTGGTACCACCGCTATCACCACACCATTCGGGTGTTCTGGGCCAGCCATGTGGTGCACCACTCCAGCCAGCGTTACAACCTCTCCACGGCGCTGCGCCAACCCTGGACCCCATTCACGTCACTGCCCTTCTGGCTTCCGCTGGCGTTCCTGGGATTTGCGCCATGGATGATCCTGCTACAGCAATCGATCAGCCTGATCTACCAGTTCTTCATCCACACCGAACGCATCGACAAGCTTTGGGGTCCAATCGAATTCGTCCTCAACGCCCCGTCGCACCACCGGGTCCACCACGGGTCCAACAAGCAATACCTGGACAAGAACTACGGCGGTACGCTGATCGTCTGGGACCGGCTGTTCGGCACCTTCGAACCCGAGGCCGAACGGGTCACATACGGCCTGACCAAGAACATCAACACCTTCAACCCCGTGCGGGTGGCCTTCGGCGAGTTCGTCGCAATCTGGCGCGACGTCATGTCCGCCCGGAACTGGCGCGAAGCGTGCGGGTTCCTGTTCCGCGGCCCGGGATGGCGACCGGATAACGCCGCTTAACCCCGGTCGAAGTTGATGACCTCACCGCGGTTGATCGACACCCAGTCGCGGGCGTCCAGATAGGGACGGAAGCTCTCGGTGATCGCCTCTCCGTCGGCTTCGGTCTTGGGCCGCTGCAACTCGTAGAGGTGCGGGAATTCGGTCCACGCCACCACCGCGTCCCACAGTCGCACCGCCGCCTCCCCGGTCGGCGGGTCGATGAGCACCGGCCCGAACAGGCACTGGCCGTCGGGGAAGAACAGCGTCGGCACCCCGTAACCGGCGGCGTCCACGACGCGCTGGTGGTCGGCCAATACTTCGTCACTGGTGGTCGGGTCGGCGATCGCCTCATCCACCAGGCCCGGGTCGAAACCCAACTCCGCCAGGAGATGCCGGGCGACGGCCGGTTCGTGCGGCTTGTGGCCCTCGACGTGCAATGCCCGGGCCGCACGCTCGTACCAGGCACCGGCGTCGTCCATGGAACCGCGTCGCAGCAGCGCGCCGATGCGCATCATCGACCACCCGTAGGACCACTCGCGTTCCCAGGGGTGCTTCTTGCCCTCGACGCGGTTGATCTCCTCGAGGCTGAAGAACCGCCAATTGACCTGCAGCCCAGTCAGATCGCTGACCTCGCGGATCCAGCGTGAGGTCTGGTAGGCATACGGGCACATGACGTCGAAGTGGAAGTCGACGTAGTCCGGTCGTGGGGTCATCGTCATACCGCCGCGTCGGGCAGCAGCGGCGGGCAGACACCCGCGGGGTCGTTGGCGAGTTCGAAATGCCACACCTCGTTGGCGTAGATCTGGCAGAGCCCGAAGCGCTGGCCGTTGGCGATCAGCCACTGATCCGCTCCCACCCCACCCATGTCGACGGCCTGGCCGAGGACGTGGCGGGAACGCTCAGGGACCTGCACGTACTGGCGCGCCGCGGCCAGGCTGCCGTAGGTGGCGATCGCGTCGTCGAGTAACTGCTGCTGGAACGCCGGCGAGCGCCACCCGGAGGTGATTGTCATGGTGACGCCGTCGGCCGCGGCAGCGCCGGCGGCCTGCTGGACCGCGATCAGCAGGGCCGGGTCGAGGTTTCCGACCGCCGGGTTGGCGACGTCCCACGGCGAGAGCATCTGGACATCGGCCGACACGTGAGGAGACAGCCCTAAAGCGGCGGCACCCAGCACGCCCAGCACAAAAGACATCCGCATGATGTCCCAATCATCCCAGAACCACCCGCGATGCCGCCCGGGCAGGCACCATTGCCTCGACGGAATACAACGACAACTCAGGAGTCCGGCGTGGCGCTCGTCTTGGCCTTCGGTGTGATGTTGCTGATCAGCGTGTCGCTGTCCGGCATTGCGGCGCGCACGGTGCTCTCCACCGCACTGCTGTTCCTCGTTGGCGGGGCATTGCTGGGTCCCGGCGGTTTCGGGGTGGTCAACTACACCGCCCAGGACGAGATCGTCGCGGTGCTCGCCGACATCGCGCTGTTCACCGTGCTGTTCACCGACGGCCAGCGGGCCAGCGTTCCGGCCCTGCGGGAAGGCTGGCGGCTCTCCGGACGGGCGCTGGGTCTGGGGATGCCGCTTGCGATGATCGGCATCGCCATTCCCGCGCACTTCCTGGTCGGCCTGGACTGGCCGACATCGTTTCTGCTCGGCGCGATCCTGTCCCCCACCGACCCGGTGTTCGCCTCGGCTCTGGTCGGCCGCACCGACATCCCCCTGCGTCTGCGCCGACTGCTCAACGTCGAGTCCGGCCTCAACGACGGCCTGGCGCTGCCCTTCGTGCTGATCTTCCTGGCACTGGCCAAACACGAGAGCTCCCACATCAGCGAGGTGCTGCTGGAACTGGTGCTCGGACTGGTGATCGGGGTGGGTGTTGCCGCCCTGGTCGCACTGGCCTGGCGACTCCCCATCCTCACCGCCGAGCCGCGACTGCAGCCGCTGGGTCCGGTCGCGATCGCCGTCGTGGTGTACGCGATCTGCCATCTGACGCACGCCAACCCGTACCTCGCGGCATTCGCGGCCGGGTCCGCGCTGGCGACCCTCGACCACGTTGCCGCCGAGACTTTCGAGCCGTTCGGCGATCTGCTCTCCGAGCTCACCAAGTTCGCCGCGCTGCTGTTGTTCGGGGCGCTCATCACCCCCGAACGGCTCTCCCACCTGGGTTGGCAGGGCTGGCTGCTCGCGGTGCTGGCCATCGTGCTGGTCCGGCCGGCGTCGATGCTGCTGTCGTTGATCAAGACCGGGATGCCGCGCGCGGAGAAACTCACCGCGGCATGGTTCGGCCCCAAGGGCTTCGCGTCCGTGGTCTACGGCCTGCTGGTTCTGCAGGCCGGAATCCCCAACGGCGAGAAGCTGTTCGACCTCATCGCCGTCACGATCGCGCTCTCGATCATCGTGCACTCATCGACCGACGTGCCCGTCGCGCACAAACTGCGCATCGAGCCACCCGACCACCTGCCCTCCGGACACGACCCGGTGGAGGCTCCCGAACCCGAACCGGCGCTTTCGCCGCCGCCGACGACTCGCACGCGCGATGTCAACCTCTAGGAGCGTAATTCGGTAAACGACTCGGTTCGGTCTGTTGTCGACGGAGCTGAGCGAGGCTGGGAGATGACCCGGCCGGCTCTTAGGAGGCCGGCGTTGTGATCGTGCCGTCAGTGTCGAGCTTGCTGCGGAAGCCGCCCGCGGTGCTGACACCGACGCGCGCACCGTTCAAGCCGGCATCTTGGATGGATATCAGACTCTCGGGCGAACTGGACGCGAGTGCGCCGGGGGCCGCGGCGGCAGTGGCGATGGAATTGGACAATCCGGGCGTCGGTGCCGGGGCTGCCATGGCTGGAGCTGCCGACGCCAGCGACGCGGTGGCCAGTGCTGCTCCAATAAGTAATGATTTTCTCACGATATCCTCCTTATACCGATCGCAATTGTGCGTTTTCGGTTGTTTTGATAGCGATATCCTACTGAATCCGTTGTCACACCCGGAAGGTCTTGTTGTCGGAATCACACCGGCGGGCGCGTGGGCAGCCACAGCCAGCAGCCTTTATCTGCGATCGATCCGGTGTGCCCGTTCCCGTGCCAACGTCTCGCCACGGAAGAAGGCCGGGGATGTGAGGTTCCAGATGATCATCAGCAGCACCCCGAACAGCAGGCTGAGCACGCCGATGACGAACACCGTGCCGATCCCGGCGAGCGATCCGCTGGACCCGCTCTCCGGACTGGCCATCTGGTAGGCCTGGACGACACCGACCGGGATGAGGACCATGGCCCCGATAGCGGGAAGAATGACCTGCTCCAGAGCGGTGCGCCAGCGACCGAACGCGGTGTCCCAGAAGTAGATCACCGACGAGACGGCCACCACCGAGTAGTAGGTCATGATCGCGATGCCGACGCTGTAGACGGTGTCCTCGACGATGCTGTCGCTGACGAGTACCAGGCCGCTGTAGATCGCCAGGGTCGTCAGACCGATGAACCAGGTCGCGAATGTCGGGGTCTGACGCACGTCGTCGACGGAGGCGAACCGGCTGGGCAGCGCCTTGTAGGTGGCCATCGACAGCAACCCCCGCACCGTCGACATCACCGTCGAGAGAGTGGCCGAAAAGGCCGACAGGCCGACGATCGCCGCCGCGATGAGCGCGCCACTCGGGCCGACTGCGTCGCGTGCCAGGCTGGAGAAGATGTCGTCGATATTGGCTTCGTTGGTCAGGCTCCCCGGGTTGTTGTCATCGGTACCGGCGTAGGCCAGTGCGGCGACACTGAAGACCACGTAGGTGATCACGGTGATGATGATCGCGGTCACTCCGCTCCGCCCGGACTGTCCGGCCGTGCCCGCCGTCTCCTCTGACATCGACAGCGACGCGTCGAAGCCCCAGAAGATGAACACCGCTACCAGGAATCCGCCCAGCAGCGCGCTGAAACTGGTGATGGCGAACGGGTTGAACCACTGCCAGGAGAACGCCTCGGCACTCGGATTGCGATGCTCGCGAAGGATGTTGATGCCGAGGATCGCCGCGAACATCGCCAGGCCGCCGTACTGGATGACGGTCAGGATGAGGGTGGTGCGCGACGACTCCTCAGCCCCGCGTGCGACCAGCCAGGTGGTGATCAGGATGAAGACCCCGGCAATGACGACCTTCAGCCAGTCCGGCGGATCTTCGATACGAAAGGCAACGGTGGCGGCGTTGACGGTGATCCCGGCGGCGCCGACGCCGGCCAGGATGCTCGACAGCATCAGCGCGAAGCCGCCGATCCAGCCGATGTGGGGCAGGATCGCCTTAGAGCCCCAGGTGAACACCGTGCCCGCATCCGGTGCGGCATCGGTCAGGTGCTTGTAAGCCAGGGCGATGAAGTACATGGGGATCACCGCGAGGATGAAGACGATCGGCATCTGGTAGCCGGCTTCGTCGACCCCGTGTCCCAGAGCGCCGGTCAGCGAGTAGGCCGGGGCGGTGGCGGCCAGACCGATCGCCACAGCGCCGATCAGGGAAACCGACCCTTTACGTAAGCCCTTGGATCTCAGGCCCTCCATCGGCGGGTCGACGACGTCGCCGTGCTCGGTCACGGCCGAATTGTCCCACCGCCGGGGCGCCGACAGAGTGAAATCATCCGACCCCGAGCACCACACCCAGCACGACGGCGAAGACCAGGGCCGGCGGCGCCATCCCGGCGGTGAAGCCCAACCCGAAACGCCGGCCGCCCGCGGTGAAGGCCAGTGCGATCTTGACGAGCAGGTTGGACCCGAGTGCGGCGGCGATGGCGGTCAGTGCGGTGTCGACGGTGATGTCGCCCTGGGCGGCCAGAGTGGCAGCGGCGATGGATCCGGCATGAGCGTCGGCGAGGCCGGCCGCGAAAGCGGCCAGCACCGCACCCTGCGGGCCGAGAACCGCGGCGCCCCACCGTCCGACGAGCAGCGCGCAGACCAATACGGTCGCAAGGATGAGCGCCGGGCGCAGCGCGAACGGCCGCCCCGCCGGGACGGCCGCGGCATCGGAGGCGGCATCGGGCTGTTCATGGCCGGCGCCGCGGTACACCACGACGGCCACGCCCACCAGCACGACCGCCGCAGCGACCACCGGCAACCACAGACGGCGCAGCACTGCGGCGTCGACGTAGCCGATGACGAGGAGCAACTGCAGGAAGGTCGCAAGACTGGCTGCCAGGGCACTGGCTAGAGGTGCGCGTAGGCCCACCGCCGTTCGGCTGAGCCGGCCCATCGACGCCGTCGTCGCACTCGCGGACACGAACCCGCCGGCCAGGCCGGTGACCAGCAGCCCGCGCTGTGGCCCCAGTGCGCGAACCCCGATGTAGCCCAGCCACCCGATACCGGTGAGAAGCACCACCAGCAGCCAGACCTTGGCGGGATTGAGCACGCCGTAGGGCCCCAGCGGCCGGTCCGGCAGCAGTGGCAGCACCACGAATGCCACGACGAAGAACTTGACCGCGTCTTCCAGTTCGACCTCGGTGACGATGTCGCGGGCGAATCGGTGAATCCGGTTCTTGGACAACAACAGAGCGATGACGACCACGGCCAGTGCCACCGCCAGGGCCGGCTGGGTGTAAGCCAGTGCGCCCAGAAGATAAGCGACGAGTGCGGCGATCTCGGTGGTGGTACCGGGATCGTCCTCGCTGGTGCGGAAGTAGGCCAACACCATCAACGCACCGACGCCGAGGAGGCCGGCAATCACCATCCAGGGCCCGAATGCCGCTGCGGCAGCACCGAATAGCGACAACAATGCGAAGGACCGGGAGCCGGCAGACACGGTCCGGGTGTGACTGCGCTCGCGTTCGAAGCCCAGCATCAACCCGATGGCGATCGCCACCAGAAACGGCTGAAGGGACTGCCAGGCCATCAGGGTTCCCGCTCAGGCCCGGTCGCAGTTCTCGATGGCCTTGTCGGTGTAGACCCGGTACCCGAGATCGGGCTTGTATCCATGGATCTCAGGGGTGTCCAGCCCGCGGATGAAGGTCAGGATCCCGCGGCTGAACACCTGCCCCGGTACCAGCACCGGGAAGCCCGGCGGATAAGGAGTGACGAACGTCGCCGACACCACATCGGCCCCGGCGTCCATCTTCGCCTCGATCTCCTCGGCGCTGAGGTACTCGCAGTTGCCATCGTCGTAGGACAGATAGAACGCGCGACGGACATCGCCCTCCGGCGTCTCGACCGATCCCGAGTGGTCGCGGAATACCGGATGAAAGCCACTGAAGTCCGGCAGCGGTGCAGAGTCCGACGTCAGGCGGTGCACCTTCTTCTCGAAGCGCGCCCGCTCGGCCAGGCTCATCTCGGAGTCCCGCTCGTCGAGTTCACTGGCGATGTCCACCAGAACCTCCACCAGAAACGCGACCGAACTGCGGGTCGTGCCGATATTGGTCATGAACAGCACCGTGTTGCGTGAGGTCTTGTTGATCTGCACGCCGTGCCGGTCCATCAACTGGCCACGTTTGAATTCATCGCCGTTGTATCCGGTGCGCCCGATCGACAGCGTGATGCGGGTCGGGTCCAGCACGAACTCGTCGGTATCCCACGCCCGCATCATCTTTCGCAGGCCGGAGCGCAGCGGTTGGGCGATATGGGTCGCGCGGAACTCGTCGGGAATCAGGTCCGAGGTCCGCAGACAGGCCATGTACTTGCTCAGCACCGGGTGATTGTCGATGGCGTCGCGCAGTTGCATCGCGTTCTCGACCTGCTGCCCCACCAACTCGAAACCCTCCAGTGCCACCTGGCGACGGCCGATGTCCAGTGACGCCAGGATCTGGTAGTTGGGCGAGGTCGAGGTGTGCGCCATGTAGGCCTCGTGAAAAGCCTCGGCGACCTTCTGCTCGAAATCCTGGTCGAAGACATGGATCATCGAGCCCTGTCGCAGCGCGGTCAGGGTCTTGTGCGTCGACTGGGTCGCATACACCCGGACCCGCGCCTTGGCCGGGTCGGGTCGCAGGCGCCGGTCCAGGAGTTCGTCGTCAGTCGGCGGGTTCTGCGCGTCACGCGCCAACTCGGACTCGATGTCGACGGCATAGTCCTTGTCCACCAAACGTTCCCGCAGTCGGCGAGCCGCTTCCATCGCGGTCCGCGTGCGCAGAACCGGATGGAACCGGGCGAAGGCGAACCAGGCCTCGTCCCACAGGAAGACCAGGTCCGGTTTGATGGCCAGGCACTCCTCCATCACCCGTTCGACGTCGTAGACGATCCCGTCGAAGGTGCAGTTGGTCAACGCGATCATCTTGACGCGGTCGAGCTTGCCGGCCCGGCGCAGCAGCAGCAGTTTCGACTTGATCTCGCGCAGTGGGACCGCGCCGTACATGGTGTAGTCGTTGAGCGGATAAGCGTCCAGATAAACGACATTGGCCCCGCCCAGCATCATCCCGTAGTGATGCGACTGGTGACAGTTGCGGTCCAGCAGCACGATGTCCCCGGGCGCGACCAGGGACTGGGTGACGATCTTGTTGGCCGTCGAGGTGCCGTTGGTGACGAAGTAGGTCTGGCGGGATCCGAACGCGCGGGCGGCCAACTGCTGAGCCTCCCGCAAGGGGCCGGTCGGTTCCAGCAGGGAGTCGAGGCCGCCGCACGTCGCCGAGGTCTCGGCCATGAAGATGTCGAGTCCGTAGAAGTCGACCATGTCTCTGATCCAGTGCGACTTGACGATCGACTTGCCCTGCGAGATCGGCAGCGCGTGGAAGACGCCGGTCGGCCGTTGGCTGTACTGCTTGAGCGCGCTGAAGAAGGGCGTCCGGTAGCGCTCCGCAACGCCTTGGAGCAGGCTCAGATGCAGCTCGAGCAGACCTTCCCGGGCGTGAAACACCCGGCGGAAGTACCTGCCGAGCCGACCGGCGACGTTCTCCACGTCGACCTCGGTCATCAGATACAGGTCGACGCCCGGGCTGATCTTCCGCAGCGCCTCGGCCAGGATGGCCGACCGCACGTCCGCCGGTTCGTCCTCCCCGAGCCGGTCGGCGATCGTCGTATCGACGAAGTCGGCGAGCGCGGAAAGGTCCCGCGCGGTCTGGGTGGCGAACCGCCGCCCGATCACCACTGCCTGCAGATTGACGTTGAGCCGGGCGGCGATCAGGGCCTCCACCGCGTTGGGCACCACCACGATCTCGTAGACGAACTCATCGTCGGGGCGACGCCAACCACGCGCCTCCTTGCGGATGCTCCGCTCCTGGGCCTCGGTCAACGTCTCGACCACGAGCACCTCGAAGTACAGCGGGTCCCGCTTGCCGCTCGGGTGGCCGTCGGACCGGTGCAGATCAACAGAGACGTCGTCGTCGTCGACGGTTAGGGTGTCGACGTCTCCGGAGCGGTAGGTCTCATGGGTCAACGCGTGGTTGATGACGGTGACAGCCTGGGCGAACGTGTCGTATTCGCCGCTGGCGAGCATGCGGTTCAGCCGGGCGACCTGCCATCCGCCGGGATAGGCCCAGTACGGCTCCACCGGGGACAGCACCGCCAACAACTCGGCGCAGACGGCCTGATGCTCACCCGCGGGTCTGCCGGTCGCGGCGAGGCGGGCGAGTTGGCCGGCGGCGTCCTCCAGTCGGCACCAGGTGTCGGCGCGCAGATGCCAGACACTGTTGTAGGACTTCGCTGACACGATCGGCCCCCCTCGTCGATTAGCCGTGATCGGATGCTAGCCCCCTACCTTGTCTGGTCAGGTCGATCACGCACCATGAAGTGCGTTATTGCCGCCCGTCTCGTCGCTGTGGCAGGTTCAGCGATGGCGCTAAGTGCAGCAGGGATATTCGAGAGGGGAATCGTGGGGCAACCGAGTTGGGATGATCGGTACCAGGGTGACGATTACGTCTACGGGACGGCCGCGAATGACTTCTTGTGTAGTCAATTCGGGCACCTACCCAAGGGACGGATCTTGTGTCTGGCCGAAGGAGAAGGCGCAGAGATGATGATGGACCTCGACGGGCTACGCACCGAACTGGCCGGACTGGAGTTCGAATACTCGGACGAGTCCGTTCGAGAGGTCAACGAAGGACCTCTGCACCACGGCAGCGGTGCCGTTGTTCGGATTCGCGCCCGCAAACCGCAGTGACCCATCCGGCCCGGCGGCGCTCAGCGCACCCTACGTGCGGCCGGGAAGCTTCATCACCGTCCGCACGATCGGCAGCAGCGACTTCTGCCACAGGGCCGACGGCATGCCGAACGGCGGATCCAGGTTGAGCACCCGAGCGGTCGCGATGGTCTGCGCCTCGGTGTACTTCAGCAGGCCTTCGGCGCCATGGCGGCGGCCCACCCCGGAGGTGCCCATGCCGCCCATCGGCGCGCTGAGGCTGCCCCAGGCGAACGCGTAGCCCTCGTTGACGTTGACCGTTCCCGACCGCAGTCGGGCCGCGATGCGTTCACCCTCGGCGTCGGAGTCCGCCCACACGCTGGCATTGAGTCCGTACTCGGTGTCGTTGGCCTTCTCAATGGCCTCCTCCACATCGGAGACCGGGTAGATGGAGACCAGCGGGCCGAATGTCTCGTTGGCGGCGCACTCCATCGCGGGCGTGACGCCGGTCAGCACCGTGGGTTCGTAGAACAGCGGCCCGATATCGGGCCGCGCCTTGCCGCCGGCGATCACTGTGGCGCCCTTGGCTTTTGCGTCCTCGACATGGTCGGACACCGTCTTGAGCTGACCCTCGGAGATGAGACTGCCCATGTCGGCGCTGAAGTCGTAGCTCTTGTCCAGCGTCATCTTCCGCACGGCCTCGCCGAACTTAGCCGTGAACTCCTCGGCGATGGTCTTGTCGACGTAGATCCGTTCGATGGAGATGCACAGCTGCCCGGCATTGGAGAAACACGCCCGGGTGGCCGCCTTGGCCACCTTGTCGAGGTTGACCCCGCGGGTCACGATCATCGCGTTCTTGCCGCCGAGTTCGGCGGAGAATCCGATCAGCCGGCGGCCGCACTGTTCGGCGAGCAGGCGGCCGGTGGCCGTCGACCCGGTGAACATCAGGTAGTCGCAGTTCTCCAGAATCGCGGTGCCGACCACCGATCCGGGGCCAGGCACGATCGCATAGAGCGCCCGCGGCAGACCAGCCTCGTAGAGCAGTTCCGCACAGGCCAGTGCGCAGTACGGGGTCTGGCTGTCCGGTTTGAGCACCACCGCGTTACCGGCGATCAGCGCCGGCACCGAATCCGACGCCGTGAGTGTCATCGGATAGTTCCACGGCGAGATCACCCCGACGACGCCCTTGGGCTGGTACCCGACGGTGGTCTTGCCGATCGCCGGCAGCAGTGCCTGCACCTTGTGCGGTTTGAGCAGGTCTTCCGAGACCCGGGCGTAGTAGTTCGCGTTGGCGATGAGGTCGATCAGTTCCTCCTGCGCGGCCCAGCGGGCCTTGCCGGCTTCGGCCTGCAGGAGATCCATCAGGAAGTCACTGTTCTTGACGACCAGATCCCGGTATCGCTCGACGATCTTGATCCGTTCGGTGACCGGGCGGTTGGCCCAGTCGACCTGCGCGGCGCGGGCTTTGACGAAGGCGGCCTCGACATCCTCGGCGTTGCCGACCGGGATGGTGGCCAACGGCAGCCCGGTGAAGATCTCCTCGACGGTTCTGGTCGGGCGTGCGGCGACATCGGTGATGGCGGCCAGGGCGCGCAATCGGTCGAAGACGGCGGCTGACGGAGTGGGCATGTGGGCCACCTCGGATCGAAGGGGTTATGTCACCAGACTATCGACCCGGCCAACAGCCCTGGCGGCCTCCCGCAGCGCGGCGAGTTCGGAGTACGTCAGCGGGCTTTCGACGACGCGTCGTACCCCCTGCCGGCTGATTTCGGCTTCGACACCCAGGTAGACGCCGCTGATGCCGTACTCGCCATCCATCCAGGCACACACCGGCATTACTGCACCGGAGTCCTCGATCACCGCCCTGGCCATCCGCGCTGCCGCCGCCGACGGAGCGAAGTAGGCCGAACCGGTCTTGAGCAGCCCGACGATTTCGGCACCGCCGGCCCGAGTACGAGCCACCAAGGCCTCGATATCTTCCGCGGACAGCACGTCGGTGAGCTGCGCGCCGTCTACGGTGCAGCGCGACGGCACCGGAACCATCGTGTCGCCGTGCGATCCCAGGGTCAGTGTGGTGACGTGGGCGATAGGCACGCCGAGTCTCTCGGCAACGAAGTGGGCGAAACGGGCACTGTCGAGGACACCTGCCTGCCCCATCACCCGGTGGTGGGGAAATCCGGTGACCAGTTGGGTGAGAGCCGTCATCTCGTCGAGGGGGTTGGAGACCACGATGACGACGGCGTCGGGAGCCTGAGCGGCGATGTTGGCGCTCACCCCGCGGACGATCCCGGCGTTGATCTCGATCAGGTCGGACCGGCTCATTCCCGGCTTGCGGCCGACGCCGGCGGTCAGCACCACGACAGCCGAACCCGCGATCGCCTCGTATCCGGACCCGTCGGCGCCGGTGGTCACCCCGGTCACGTGGGTCTGGAACCCCTCGATGGGGCGTGACTGGCTGACGTCGAGAGCCAACCCCTCGGCCTTGCCGTCAACGACGTCGGTCAACACCACCTCGTCGAGGATGTCGAACTGGGCCAGACGCATCGCCGTGGTTGATCCGATGGACCCCGCTCCGATGACTGCGGCTTTCAGCACAGATGGCATGCCGTAGAGCATGCCATCGCCCGCGGACCACGTTTGGCCGGTCCATCGGCGTTCTGCGCAGGGCTTTTTTGGTGCACTGTCAATGCAGTATGTTGCACTCATGGACGATGGCGCCGCAGCGCTCGCCGCGGTGATCGGCGCCCGGGTGAAAAGCGAACGCCAGGCGCGGGGGTGGACGCTGGATCGGCTGGCCGAGGCCGCGTCGGTCAGCCGGCGGATGGTGGTCAATGTCGAGCAGGGCGAGGTCAACCCGAGCGTCGGCACCCTGCTGCGGCTCAGCGAAGCGCTCGGGGTGGGCCTGCCCGCCTTGGTCGAACCGCCGGACTCGCAGACGGTCAAGGTGACCCGCCGCGGCGAGGGCGCCGCGCTGTGGACCGGTTCGGCTGGCGGACAGGGGATTCTGGTCGCCGGGACCGCCACCCCCGATGTGGTCGAACTATGGGACTGGACACTGGCTGCCGGGGAGACGCACGCCAGCGAGGCCCACGCCCCGGGAACACAGGAGTTGGCGCACGTTCTGCAGGGCGCTCTGACCATCGAGACGGCCGGCCAGTCGGTCACGCTGCAAACCGGAGACGCCGTTGCGTTCTCCGGAGACGGCGACCACCGCTACACCAACCACGGGAAGCGCACCGCACGGTTCTCCCTGGCGGTGTTCGAGCCCAGCGCCCGGGCCGGCGCGAGCCGGGCGAGGTGGTGTGGTGAGACGAGTTGGCCGAACACGTGACTGACGTGACATCAGCTCCGCAGCCTCGTGAACTGCCGGTGCCGGCGTGGATGATGGCGGTGGCCGCTATGTTCTGCGTGCAACTCGGTTCGGCGTTGTCGCTGCCGCTGATCTCCGACGTCGGGCCGGCCGGTACGGCATGGTTGCGGCTGACCGCCGGGGCCCTGATCTTCCTGGCACTGGCCCGTCCGCCGCTGCGGTCCATTCATCGGCGCGACGTCCCGGCGCTGCTGGCGCTCGGAGTCACCACCGGCCTGATGACATGTCTGTTCCTGGCGGCCATCGCCCGCATCCCCCTCGGCACCTCGGTGGCCATCGAGTTTCTGGGGCCACTCAGCGTCGCGGCACTGCGCAGCCATAGCCGTCGGGCGCTGGTGTGGCCGGCCGTCGCCCTGGTCGGTGTCTTGCTGCTGACCGAGCCGTGGCACGGTGCGGTCAATCTCGCCGGGATCGGCTTCGCGGCCGGATCGGCCGTCGGGTGGGCGGCCTACATCCTGCTGACCCAGCACATCGGCGACCGATTCACCGGCCTCAACGGACTTGCCCTGACCACACCGGTCGCCGCGGCGACCGCCGCCGTCATCGGCGTCCCGCAGGCCGCCGGGCACATCACCGGCACGGTCCTCGCCGCCGCGATCGGTCTGGCCATCCTCCTTCCAGTGCTGCCGTTCGCGTTGGAGATGACCGCCCTGCGGCACATGAACCCCGCGGCGTTCGGAACGCTGATGGCGCTGGAACCCGCGATCGGTGTCGTGCTCGGACTGCTCGTGTTGCACCAACACCCATCCGCATCGCAGGTGATCGGCATCGCACTGGTCGTCCTCGCCGGCGCTGCGGCGCAACGCAACGGGCTCCGCCGCCGGGCCTTCGAACCTAGCTCAGCGGGCGGGGCTGCTGCTGGGTGATGCAGTGGATCCCGCCGCCCCGCTCGAACAGCGGGCGCGCGTCGACGGTGACGACCCTGCGACCCGGGTACTGCTCGGCGAGGATCGCAGCGGCGGTGCTGTC
>CAISDL010000078.1 GCA_903884065.1 uncultured Actinomycetes bacterium
AGCGGATGTTCAGGGAGCTACGGGTGGAACGGATCTGGGAGGGCGCCAGTGAGATCCAGCGGATCATCATCGGCAGGCAGTTGATGCTCCGCGGCCCGGAGGCCGTGCTCGAACCACGCTGAATCGGGCGGCCGGTCCAGACGTCAGAGGCGTTACAGCCGCTGCGCGGCCAAAGCCGCGTCGACCTCCGCCGCCGCCTTCCGGCCTGACTCGATGGCTCCGTCTACCCAGCCCGACCAGACACCGGCGAAGTCTGCTCCGGCCAGATGAATTGCACCCCAACGACTCTCGATTCGGCCATGGATTGGCGGCTGGCCCGGCCGCAGTGCCACCCAGGTGCCCTGCGAGAAGGGCGCGCCGATCCAGTCGTGGCCGTAGACCTCCTCGACCGTCACACCCAGGTCGAGCCGGTCGAGGCCGGCTTGCAGCAGGTCGGGCCGGTCGACGGCCAGGTCGGGAGCCAGGCCGAAGGACGCCATGATGGCGTGCTCACCGTCCGCCTCGGCGACCTTTCCCTTCACGGTGCACTCGACCACCCCCGGCCAGCCCATCGCGAACACGTGCTTGCACCCGGCCAACTTGGACCAGACCTTGATGCACCGGCCGGTGTGACCCTGGCTCACCAAGAGGGCAAGTGCGGCCGGCAGTTCCGGGGTGAAGGCGATATCGCCCAGCGTGTTCAACGGTGCGGCCAGGATCACCCGGCGGGCCGAGTAGCGGCCCCCGGCTGCGGTGACCACGTCCACCCGGTCGGTCGACTCGGTCACCGCGGTGACCGGCTCGCCCAGCCGGATGTGCTCGGAGATCTCCGCGGCGACGCGTTGTGCCAGGCCGCCGCTGCCGATGTCGACCCGGGCCAGGGAGGCGAAGAAGGAATAGTCGGGGTTGTGGTCGAAGCCGGCGATCTCGCGGAGGTAGACCAGGGCCGAGAACTCTTCGGGCAGGGCACCGGTCAGGGTGTAGGACTGGGCCCGCAGCAAGTCGGCGATGGCAGGCGGGGTGTCGAGTTTGGCCAGGTACTCGGTGAACGGGATGTCGAGGTCACCGGTGTTGGTCTGGGTGAAGCCCTCGGCGAAGACCACCGGCGCGATATCGGCCCGCAGTCGGTTGAGCACTTCCTCCAACTCGCCCATGTCGATGAGGCCGTCGGGTTCGTCGCCGTCGGCGTGGCGACCGTCGAGGAACCAGCGGCTTGCTCCGCCCTTGTCCGCTTCGACGAAGTTCGCGCCGTACCGCTCGACCTCGGCCGCCATGAAGTGATGCCGCGCCGGGTCGAACCATTCGGCGCCGAGGTCGATCACGACGTCGGTCCCGGGGAAGGTGCTGGAATAGGTACGGCCCCCCGGCCTGTCCCGGGCTTCGAGGACCACGACCCGCCGGCCCGCTTCGATGAGATCTCGGGCGGCCACCAGTCCGGCGAAGCCGGCCCCGATCACGACGGCGTCATACAGATCAGGTTCGCCCATAGCGAGATTGTGTCACGCTGACTGAATGTTCAGACATCGGTTCGCGCAGTTGGATAACTGCTTTCGGGGCTTCGCGCGGTGAGCAGCCCCAAGGACCTGCCCCAGCGGGCGCGCGTGGTCATCGTGGGCGGCGGAGTGACCGGATGCAGCATCGCCTATCACCTGGCCCATCTCGGGTGGACCGACGTCGTGCTGCTCGAACAACACGAACTCACCGCCGGCACCACGTGGCACGCGGCCGGGCTGATCACCTCCGCCGGGATGACCGATGAGACCGCGCTGTTCTTCAGTCGCTACTCGCGCGATCTCTACGAGCGACTCGAGGCGGAGACCGGCCACTCCACCGGGTTCAACCCGGTCGGCCACGTCAGCCTGGCCACCAACCCGCATCGCCTCGAGGCGTTGCGCCGGTCGTCGGCCTGGATGCATGGCTTCGGCGTCGCCGAGCACGAGATCTCGGCACGTGAACTCCAGGACATGTGGCCGCTGCTGGAGACCTCCGACGTGCTGGCTGGTTTCTACGTGCCCGACGAGGGCCGCGCCGATCCGGTCGGTGTCGCCACCTCAATGGCCAAGGGCGCCAAGGCGCTTGGGGCGCGCGTGATCGAGGGGGTCACCGTCACCGGTGTCGAGACCGCCCGCGGCCGGGTGCGCGCGGTGCTGACCGACCAGGGCCGCATCGAGGCCGAGATCGTGGTCAACGCGGCCGGCATGTGGGCCCGTCAACTCGGTGCGCTCAGCGGCGTCTGCATCCCACTGCAGGCCGCCGAGCACTACTACCTGATCACCGATGCGGTCCCGGGTATGGACAAAGACCTCGCCGTGATCGAGGATCCGGAACGCTACGGCTACTACCGACCCGAGGGCGACGGCATGCTGGTCGGCCTGTTCGAACCGGTCGGCGCGCCGTGGTCGCTGGACGGCGTGCCGGCCGACTTCGCCTTCGGCGGCATGCCACCGGACTGGGACCGGGTCGGCCCCTACCTCGGTGCCGCCCTCGAGCGCATCCCGTCGCTGTCCGAAGTCGGGGTCCGGTTGTTCTTCTGCGGCCCGGAATCCTTCACTCCGGACGTTCGCCCGATGCTGGGCCCCGCCCCCGAACTCGACGGATACTTCGTCGCCGCCGGGATGAACTCGCTGGGCATCCTGATGGGCGGCGGTGTCGGAAACGTCATGGCGCACTGGATCGTTGACGGGGTGCCGCCGGTCGATGTCACCGGCTACGCCATCGATCGGGCGGCCGCCCACGAGACGTCCCGGCGTTTCCGCGCCGAACGCACCGTCGAGCAACTCGGCGTGCTGTTCGGTGACGCGGTCTGGCCCGCCTGGAAACCCGGATCGGCGCGCGATGTGCGCCGTTCGGTGCTGCACGACCGGCTGGTTGCCGCGGGCGGGCACTTCAACACGTCGGTGGGCTGGGAGTTCGCCGAGTGGTACGACACCGACGGGGCTCATCCGGCCACCACCCTCGACTTCGCCAGGCAGGCCTCGTTCGACATCGTGGGCCGCGAGCACCGGGCCGTGCGCGAGGACGTCGGGGTTCTGGACATGAGCCTGATGGCCAAGTTCCTCGTGCAGGGCCCCGACGCCGCCGGGGTGCTCGACCGGCTCTCGGTCAGCGTCGTCGACCGCGAGGTCGGGCGACTGGTCTACACCCAGTGGCTCAACTCCGCCGGTGGGATCGCCACCGACCTCACGGTCACCCGACTCGGCGAGGAGAAGTTCCTCGTCGTGGCCAGCGACCTGATCCACCGCCGCGTCGAGCCGATGATTCGCCGCGAGACGCGCGCCGGGGAGTTCGTGACGATCACCGACATCACCTCCGGCACGACCCTGCTCTCGGTCCAGGGGCCTAAGTCGCGCACCCTGCTGTCCCGGCTCACCGACGCCGATCTGTCCAATGACGCCTTCCCGTATCTGTCGGCCAGTCACGTGCACATCGGATACGCGCCGGTGCTGGCGATCCGGGTGACCTACCTCGGTGAACTCGGCTGGGAGTTGCACGTGCCGGCCGAGTACGCCGCCGGGGTCTTCGACGAATTGACCTCCGCCGGAGCCGATCTCGGCTTCCGTCCGGTCGGACTCGCCGCGATGTCGAGTCTGCGGCTGGAGAAGGGTTACCGGGACCTCGGCGTGGACATCGACAACACCGACAACCCCATCGAGGCCGGCCTGGGGTTCACCATCGCCTGGGACAAGCCGGGCGGATTCGTCGGACGCGACGCGCTATTGGAGTTCAAGGCCCAGGGCACCTCACGCAACCGGGTGGTGAGCCTGTTCGTCGACGACCCGTCGGCCGACCTGTTCGGCAATGAGCCGGTTCTGGCCGACGGTCGGTGGGTCGGCTACGTGCGGGCCGCGGCCTTCGGTCACACCCTCGGCGGGCCGGTGGGACTGGCGCAGGTTTCCCACGAGGGCGGCGTCACGGCCGCCTGGTTGCGCGAGCAGTCGTTCACGGTACACACGCCCGGTGCCGATTACCCGGTCCGGCTACAGTTCCAGCCGTTCTATGACCCGCAGCGGACGCGCATTCTCGATACCTGAGAGCCGGCGATGCCGGACCTAGCCGGTGTAGGCGCCGACGCTGATACCGCGGGCCGCCAGCCATGCCACCGGATCGGTGGGGTTGTTGCCGCCGAGAAGTACTGAGAAGTGCAGATGGGGACCGGTGGAGTTGCCCCGGTTACCGATGGTGCCGATCTGATCACCGGCGAACACCCGCTGGCCGACCTGAACGGTCCAGCTGTTGATGTGGCCGTAACGAGTAACGGTGCCGTCGGCGTGCTGGAGCAGTACCCAGGCGCCGTAGCCCGAGTTGGTGTACCCGGCCTCCTTGACGATGGCGTCGGAGACGGCGTAGATCGACGTGCCGATCGGGCCGGCAAGGTCGACGCCGTCATGCAGCGCTCCCCAACGGAACCCGAAGCCGGAGGTGAAAATACCGTGGGTCGGCAGTACGAACAGTGGCCGCTGCAGCAGCGCCTCGCGCTCGGCGCGCTCGGCGGCGTAGGCCACGCCCCGGGCCTGCTCCTCGGCATGCACGACGGCGAGGGCGGCCGGCTTGAGCGACACGACTTCCGGTCCCCGGGTCAACGGGGCTCCCTCCATCGGGGTCTTGTCGGCCGCCAGTACGGTGCGGGTCTGACTCTCATGATCCGGCCGGGTCGTGGTGTAGATCGCCGCGGCGGCGGCACCGGCGGCCATCGCCGCGATCAGCGCGCGGCCCTTGGCGGCGCTGGTGGGTTGGCGGCGATGCTGGGGGGTGCGCGGCAGCAGGTCGGTGTCTTCGGTGCTGTTGAACATCGGCCGCTCGGTGCGGATTGCCGGCTTGGCGGCGTAGCGATCCGGGACGTCGAGTAGAGGAGTCAGATCCTGGACGTCACGCATGCTCTCGAGGTCCAGCGACGAGGACGTCGTCGTGGTGCGCACACGCGGAATGGATGGGGCCGACCGAAGCTGTGTCAAAACCAAGTCCTCTAGTCCGTGACCAAAGCGTTATCTAGACCGGTGAACGGTAACCAAAATGACCCCGGAGTGGCAACCCGGGCGGAAATCGCACCGGAGATTGTGATTTGAATCACGTCGTACCGGCGCGGGGCATATTCATGGAGCGGACGGGTCAATCCTGCCGTCGCCTGCAGATACAGTTCCCCCGGAACGTCGTCGTGAAACCACACCCAATGTAAGAGAGCCCGATGGACCTTTTCGAGTACCAGGCGAAGGAGCTGTTCGCCAAACACCACGTCCCCAGTACGCCCGGCCGTGTCACCACCTCGGCTGCGGACGCCAAGGCGATCGCCGAGGAAATCGGCCGGCCTGTGATGGTCAAAGCCCAGGTCAAGACTGGTGGGCGCGGCAAAGCGGGCGGTGTGAAGTATGCGGCAACCCCCGAGGACGCCTTCACCTACGCGGGCGACATCCTGGGCCTCGACATCAAGGGCCACATCGTGAAGAAGTTGCTGGTCGCCGAGGCCAGCGACATCGCCGAGGAGTACTACGTCTCCTTCCTGCTCGACCGTGCCAACCGGACCTACCTGGCGATGTGCTCGGTGGAGGGCGGCATGGAGATCGAGGAGGTGGCCGCCACGAAGCCCGACAGGCTCGCCAGGGTCCCGGTGAACGCCGTCAAGGGGGTCGACGTGGCCTTCGCCCGGGAGATCGCCGAGAAGGGTCACCTGCCCGCTGAGGTGCTCGACGCCGCGGCGGTCACGATCTCCAAGCTGTGGGAGGTCTTCGTCGGCGAGGACGCCACCCTGGTCGAGGTCAACCCCCTCGTGCGCACGCCGGATGACCAGATCCTGGCGCTGGACGGCAAGGTCACCCTCGACGGCAACGCCGACTTCCGGCATCCCGACCACGCCCAGTTCGAGGACGAAGAGGCCACCGACCCGCTGGAACTCAAGGCCAAGAAGCACGATCTGAACTACGTCAAGCTCGACGGCGAGGTCGGAGTGATCGGCAACGGCGCAGGTCTGGTGATGTCGACGCTGGACGTGGTCGCCTACGCCGGTGAGAACCACGGCGGAGTCAAGCCGGCCAACTTCCTCGATATCGGCGGCGGCGCCTCGGCCGAGGTGATGGCCGCGGGTCTGGACGTGATCCTGGGCGACAGCCAGGTCAAGAGCGTCTTCGTCAACGTCTTCGGCGGCATCACGTCCTGCGATGCGGTGGCCTCGGGCATCGTCAAGGCGCTGCAGATGCTCGGCAGCGATGCCAACAAGCCGTTGGTGGTCCGCTTGGACGGCAACGCCGTCGAGGAGGGCCGGCGCATCCTCGCCGAGGCCAACCACCCGCTGGTCGTGGTGGCCGACACCATGGACGCCGGTGCCGATAAAGCAGCGGAACTCGCCGCGTCATCATCTTCTTCGGCAGCCGGGAAGGACGCGTAACTGTGTCGATTTTTCTGAACAAGGATTCCAAGGTCATCGTCCAGGGCATCACCGGCGGCGAGGCCACCAAGCACACCGCTCTGATGCTCAAGGCCGGCACTCAGGTGGTCGGCGGCGTGAACTCCCGCAAGGCCGGCACGACGGTCTCTCATAAAGACAAGGGCGGCAACGACATCGAGTTGCCGGTGTTCGGCAGCGTCGCCGAGGCGATGGAGAAGACCGGGGCCGACGTCTCGATCGCGTTCGTGCCGCCGAAGTTCGCCAAGGACGCGATCGTCGAGGCCATCGACGCCGAGATTCCCCTGCTCGTCGTGATCACCGAGGGAATCCCCGTGCAGGACACCGCCTACGCGTGGGCCTATAACGTCGACCACGGCACGAAGACCCGAATCATCGGCCCGAACTGCCCCGGCATCATCACCCCCGGGGAGGCGCTGGTCGGCATCACGCCGGCCACCATCACCGGGAAGGGCCCGATCGGGCTGGTGTCGAAGTCCGGCACGCTGACCTACCAGATGATGTACGAACTCAGGGATTTCGGATTCTCCACCGCCATCGGCATCGGCGGCGACCCGGTGATCGGCACCACCCACATCGACGCCATCGAGGCGTTCGAGAAGGATCCCGAGACCAAGCTCATCGTGATGATCGGGGAGATCGGCGGTGACGCCGAGGAGCGTGCGGCCGACTACATCAAGGCCAACGTGACCAAGCCGGTCGTCGGCTACGTCGCGGGTTTCACCGCTCCGGAGGGCAAGACCATGGGTCACGCCGGTGCGATCGTGTCGGGTTCTTCGGGCACTGCGGCTGCCAAGCAGGAAGCGTTGGAAGCCGCCGGCGTGAAGGTCGGCAAGACGCCGTCGGCGACCGCGGAGTTGGCCCGGGAGATCCTCCGGGCTCTATGACGCACAGGGTGCGGTGCCCGTGACGGCGGTCAATCCGCGGACTCCCGTCGTCGTCGGGGTCGGGCAGTTCACCGAGCGCATCGACGACCCGGCCTACCGGGGCATGTCGTCGGTGGACCTCGCCACGGCGGCCGCTGTGGCCGCCCTGGCGGATACCGGGGCCGACGTCAACGCCGTTGCCGAGGCCATCGACACCGTCGTCGGCATCCGGCAGTTCGAGATCTCCAGTCGGGGGCCCGCGCCGCTGGGGAGTTCGACCAACTATCCGCGTTCGGTGTGCAACCGCATCGGGGCGTCGCCCGCGCGGGCGGTCCTGGAACCCATCGGCGGACATGGCCCGCAACATGCGGTGACCGAGTTCGCCGCGGCGATCTCTTGCGGTGACGCCGACGTGGTCCTGGTGCTGGGCTCCGAGAACGGTTCCACGCTGAGGTATTTCGCCAAGCGTGAGGACAAGCCCGACCACTCCGAGACCGTGCCGGGCCAGTTGGATGACCGCGGCCTGGGCTACGAGGGGCTTTTCACCAAATACACCGTCTCCCACGGGATGCACGGGGCACCGGCGCAGTACGGGCTGTTGGAGAACGCCCGCCGCGGCCGGGTGGGACTGGGCGCCGCCGAGTACCGGCGATCCATGGCGGAGTTGTTCGCCCCGATGTCCGCGGTGGCCGCAGGCAATCCGTTCTCGACCTCGCCGGTGGTACGCACCGTCGAGGAGATCCTGACCGTCGACGCCGACAACCGGATGATCTGCGACCCGTATCCGCGGCTCCTGGTCGCCCGCGATCAGGTGAACCAGGGCGCGGCCGTGGTGCTGACGTCGGTGGCGACCGCACGGCGACTCGGTGTGCCGGAAGACAAGTGGGTCTATCTGCGCGGCCATGCCGACATGGTCGATCAGCCGTTGCTCGACCGTGCGGACCTGAGCTACAACTCCGCGTCGACGATCGCCGTGCAGGAGGCGATGCGGGTCGCCGCCGTTGGTCTCGACGACATCGCCACCTTCGATCTCTACAGCTGTTTCCCGGTGCCCGTTTTCAACTTCTGCGACGGCGTCGGCCTGGGTACCGACGATCCGCGTGGTCTGACACTCACCGGTGGTCTGCCGTACTTCGGCGGTCCCGGCAACAGCTACTCCCTGCACGGCATCGCCGAGACCGTCACCCGGATGCGCTCTGCGCCAGGAGAGTTCGGACTGGTGACGGCCAACGGCGGCATCATGAACAAGTACTCGGTGGGTATCTATTCCACGGCGGCCGGCGAATGGGCCGCCGACAACAGCGCGGAGTTGCGCGCCGACGTCGCGGCCCGACCGGCGACGCCGGTGACCGAGCAGGCCGCCGGGCCCGCGACGGTCGAGACCTACACGGTGCGCTACGACTGGCCGGTGCGCACCGGGATCATCGTGGGCCGTCTGGAGGCCGACGGAAGCCGGTTCCTGGCTCTCGGCGACGATCCCGATCTGGTGGCGCTGCTCAGCGAGGGCGAACCGCTCGGTGCGCGAATCACCGTGAACCACAACGACGACGGCAACCGCGCGGTCCTGGCCTAGGTTCTGTCCAGGGCAATCGCGGCGAGCTTGCCGGCCAGTCGCTCGACGTAGCCCCCGACTTCCTCGGCCGACTTGTCCGGCAACCCGAACAACACCTCGGTGACGCCGATCCGCGCCCAGTGCTCCAGCTTCTCCGGCACCGGCTTGAAGTCCAGGGCGACGATCTGCGGGGCGCCCTCGCGCCCGGACGCCGCCCAGATCTCCTGCAACTGCCGCACCGGCGCGTCGATGTCGAAGTCGCGCGGCGTGGTGATCCAACCATCGGCGCTGCGGGCGATCCACGTGAAGTTCTTCTCGGTTCCGGCCGCCCCGACGAGCACCGGGACATGGCTCTGTACGGGTTTGGGCCAGGCCCAGCTGGGGCCGAACTGGACGAATTCGCCGTCGAAGGAGGCTTCCTCCTGGGTCCACAGCGCGCGCATCGCCTCGATGTACTCGCGCAGCATGGTGCGGCGTCGGCCCGGGGGCACCTTGTGGTCGGCCAGTTCATCGGTGTTCCAGCCGAAGCCCACGCCGACGCTGACCCGCCCGCCGGAGAGATGGTCAAGGGTGGCGATGGTTTTCGCCAGGCTGATGGGATCGTGCTCGACCGGCAGGGCGACCGCGGTCGACAGCCGCACCCTGGTGGTGACGGCGGCCGCCGTCGCCAGGCTCACCCAGGGGTCCAGCGTGCGCATGTAGCGGTCGTCGGGCAGGGTCTCGTCGCCGGTGGTCGGATGGGCGGCTTCGCGTTTCACCGGAATGTGGGTGTGCTCCGGCACGTAGAAGGTGCTGAAGCCGTGGTCGTCAGCCAGCTTCGCCGCCGCAGCCGGCGCGATCCCGCGGTCGCTGGTGAACAACACGAGCCCGTAGTCCATGGCGTGAATTAGAACGTGTTCTAGCTCACTTGGGCAACTCGTCGTGGACACCTCCGGTAGGGACGCGCGCTGTTCGCGGACCGGTGGACCGATCTCGGCGCGGGGTCGGCGGCGGGTTGCCGGTCGTGCGCTAGCGTGGGCTGCAGGTCCCAGCCCTGTAAGGAGAGACCATGACGTATCAGCCCCGCAATCCGGGCTACCCAGGTCCGCAGCAGCCCGCCGGTTACGGCGCTCCGGCCTTCCGCCCGTCCGGTCCCCAGGCCGAGGGCCCCAGCAAGTTGCCGGTCTATCTCACCGGCGCCGTCACGCTGCTCGGCTTCCTGGCCTACCTGGCGAGCTTCGGACCGCTGTTCAACATCAACACGAACATGGGGCCGTTCGGCGGAGCGGAACTCACCGCCAGCGGCATGGGCTACTGGACGATGGCCGCTTTGATCGCCGCACTGCTCGCCGCGGTCGGTCTGGTGGCCAAGGGCAAGAACTACACCCCCGTCGTGGCCGTCGCCGCCGTGCTCGGTCTGCTGCTGGTGATCGGTCAGTTGCTCAACCGGCCCAACGGTGTCTCCGCGGGCTGGGCGCTCTGGCTCGTGCTCCTGCTGACCCTGCTGCAGGCCGGCGCCGCCGTCGGAGCCCTGCTGGTGGAGAACGGCGTGATCACGGCTCCGGCTCCGCGTCCGCGTTATGACGCCTACGGGCCGTACGGACCCCCTCCGGGCGGCTACTACGGACAGCCGGGTGCGGCCGGACCGCAGGGACCCGCTCAGGCGCCGCCGGGTTACCCGGCGCCGTACCCGGGCGGCGGGTACCCCGGAGCCGTCTACAGCCAGCCGGACGACAGTCCGGAGACCCCTCCGACGGGCTTCCCCAGCCTCGGGCAGCAGCAACCACCCGCCGGCCAGCCGCCGTCAGCTGAGCCCTCGGGCTCGACTGCGTCCTGACCGAGCGGTCCATGCCTGAGCTGTGACAGGGAATTCGGGCCGCGGCCCGACAATTACCGCTGTGGGCCGGGCGCCCATGAAAGCCGGCGCGCCCCAACCTCGTGATTTGGTGCGGGTCGCCTTCGGCCCGTCGTTGTTGGCGCTGGTCGTGATCGCGGCGGTCACCCTCGTCCAACTCGTCGTCGCCAACAGCGACCTGATCGGAACTTTCGGTGCGGTGGCCAGCATGTGGCTGGCCGTGCACCTGGTCCCGGTCTCGATCGACGGCCAGCAACTCGGTGCGCTTCCGCTGGTTCCGGCGGGCCTCATGGTGTGGGCCACGGCCCGCAGTACGGCACAGATCACCCCGCCCCGGGGTTCGTGGTTCGTCATCCGCTGGATCGCGTCGTCGGCCGTCGGCGGCCCACTGCTCATCGCGGCCGTTGCCCTCGCGGTCGTCCATGACGCCGCGTCGGTGATCGCCCAACTGCAGACGCCCAACGCACTGGTCGCCTTCGCCGGGGTGCTGGCGGTCCACGGTCTTGGTGCCCTGATCGGTGTGGGCTCCCGGATCGGGCCCCGGGCCTGGAGTGCGCTCGGCGTGCCGCGATGGCTCAACGACGCCGTCCGCCCGGCATTGATCGGCAGCGCCACGCTGCTGGCCCTGTCGTCCGCCGTCGTCGGCCTGTCACTGATGGTGCACTGGGGAACGATGCAGGGTCTGTTCGCGCTGACCGATTCGTTCTTCGGTCAGTTGAGCCTCACGATTCTGTCGCTGCTGTATCTGCCCAACGTGGTGTTGGGTGCGGCGGCAGTGGCGGTGGGTTCCAGCGCCCACATCGGATTTGCGACCTTCAGCGCGTTCACGGTGTTCGGCGGCGACATCCCGGCGCTACCCATTTTGGCCGCGGCGCCGACGCCCCCGCTGGGACCGGTATGGGTGGCCCTGCTGATCGTCGGGGCCGTGTCGGGCGTCGCCATCGGCCAGCAGTGCGCCCGTCATCCGCTTCCGTTCGGACTGGCGTTCGCCAAGCTGGCGGTGGCGGCGTCGCTGGCATCGGTCGGGTTGGCGCTGCTCGCCCAGGCCGGCAGCGGTCAGCTGGGTAATTTCGGTCACGTCGGGGTGGATCAGGCGACGTTCGGACCGTGGGTGTTCTTCTGGTTCTTCTTCATCGGTGGCCTGACGGTGGTGATGGCCGGGGGCATCAGCCGGCGCCCCAGCCTTCCCACGCCGCGCCGGCGGCCACCGGCCACGGTGGGCCGGGTGTATGACCCGTTCTCCGACAACCCGCCCGACGAATCCGACGATCCGCTCGACGGGCCTGACGATCCGCTCGACGAGGCCGGGCCGCCCCAGCCTGAGCCGGAACCGGAGCTCGAACCCCGGCTTGACGAGGCCCCCCAGCCCGCAGCGCCGCCCCCGGTGAAGCCGGCGCCGGACGTCGACGATGTGGAAGACCTGATGTTCGTCGACGCCGACATCGACGCCGACGGCGCTGCGCCGCCGCTCGGCTGACCCACCGGCCCGGATAGGCTGATCGCCGTGCCAGCGCCCGAAGCGATCAGCGTTCCGCCCCATCCGCCGGCCCGGCTCGTGGTGCTGGCCTCCGGCACCGGCTCGCTGCTCCAGGCGCTGCTTGCGGCCGCAGTCGGTGACTACCCCGCCCGGGTCGTCGCCGTCGGGCTCGACCGCGACTGCCGTGCCGCCACCATCGCCGCCGATGCCGGCATTCCCTCCTACATCGTGCGGTTGGGCGATTACTCCGACCGCCCGACGTGGGACGCCGCGATCACCGAGGCTACCGCCGACCACAGCCCGGACCTCGTCGTGTCGGCTGGATTCATGAAAATTCTTGGGCCGGAATTCCTTTCGCGCTTTCCCGGCAAGGTGGTCAACACCCACCCGGCGCTGCTCCCGTCGTTTCCGGGAGCGCACGCGGTTCCCGACGCGCTGGCTTACGGGGTGAAGGTCACCGGTTGCACGGTCCACCTGGTCGATGCCGGGATGGATACCGGGCCGATCCTGGCCCAGGAAGCCGTATCGGTGGCCGACGGCGATGACGAACAGACCCTGCACGAACGCATCAAGACCGTCGAGCGACGGCTTCTGGTGGACGTGCTGGCCGCACTCGCGACGCGCGGCGTGACCTGGAACGGCAGAAAGGCGATTCTTTAGATGACGGCGCAGACATTGATCGGCAGGAAACCCATCCGGCGCGCACTGATCAGCGTGTTCGACAAGAGCGGCCTCGTTCCGCTGGCCCAGGGCCTCCACGAGGCCGGTGTGACCATCGTCTCCACCGGTTCCACCGCGAAAACCATCGCGAGCAAAGGGATTCCGGTCACTCCGGTGGAATTGGTGACAGGTTTCCCCGAGGTGCTCGACGGGCGGGTCAAGACTCTGCACCCGCACATCCACGCCGGCCTGCTGGCCGACACTCGCAACCCCGAGCACATGGCTGCGTTGGAGAAGCTCAAGATCGAGCCGTTCGACCTGGTGGTGGTCAATCTCTATCCGTTCAGCGAGACGGTGGACTCCGGCGCGGAGATCGACGAGTGCGTCGAACAGATCGACATCGGCGGTCCCTCGATGGTGCGCGCCGCGGCGAAGAACCACGCCAGCGTCGCCGTCGTGGTGGAACCCCTCGGTTACGACGGGGTGCTGGCTGCCGTGCGCGGTGGCGGTTTCACGCTCGAGGAGCGAAAGAAGTTGGCGTCCCTGGCGTTTCGGCATACCGCTGAGTACGACATCGCGGTGGCGAGCTGGACGGAGTCAACGCTGGCCCCGGAGAGTTCAGACGCACCGGCGGATCTTCCCCGGTGGTTCGGCCGAAACTGGCGGCGCACCTCGCTGCTGCGATACGGCGAGAACCCGCACCAGCAGGCCGCACTCTACAGCGACGACGCGGGCTGGCCGGGTCTGGCGCAGGCCGAGCAATTGCACGGAAAAGAGATGAGCTACAACAACTTCACCGATGCTGATGCCGCCTGGCGGGCCGCGTTCGACCACCAGGAGATCTGCGTGGCGATTATCAAGCACGCCAACCCCTGCGGTATCGCGATCTCCGGCGAGTCGGTGGCCGATGCGCACCGCAAGGCGCATGCCTGTGATCCGCTGAGCGCATTCGGCGGAGTGATCGCCGCCAACACCGAGATCACCTGCGAGATGGCCGAGCAGGTCGCCGACATCTTCACCGAGGTGATCATCGCCCCCGCCTACGAAGAAGGCGCGGTCGAGATCCTGGCCCGCAAGAAGAACATCCGCGTGCTGGTGGCCGCCGAGCCGGCCATCGGCGGGGTGGAGATCCGTCAGATCAGCGGCGGCCTGTTGATGCAGGAACGCGACGAACTCACCGCCGCCGGTGATGATCCCGCGCACTGGACGCTGGCCGCCGGAGCGGCGGCCGACCCGGCCACGCTGGCCGACCTGGCGTTCGCCTGGCGGACCTGCCGGGCGGTGAAGTCCAACGCGATCGTCATCGCGGCCCACGGCGCCACCATCGGTGTCGGCATGGGGCAGGTCAACCGGGTCGACGCCGCCAGACTCGCCGTCGAACGGGGCGGGGACCGGGTGGCCGGGGCGGTGGCGGCCTCCGACGCGTTCTTCCCGTTCCCGGACGGTCTGGAGGTGCTGACGTCGGCCGGTGTGAAGGCGATCGTGCACCCGGGCGGATCGGTGCGCGACGACGAGGTGACCGCTGCCGCCAATGCGGCGGGCATCTCGCTCTACCTCACCGGCGCGCGGCATTTCGCCCACTAGGTGTACTCGGCTAGGGCGCGCTAGCCGCGACGTCGGTCGATGTACTCCATGTAGCCGCGTCCGGCGATCGTGTCCCCACGCCAGGTCGACTCGTGCCGGAATCCGGTGACGAACCCGCTGCCGAGGCCGAAGGTGAGAGTGGTGTCCAACTCCGCAGTCACCTCGAGCACGACCCCGCGTTCGTCGCGGGCGGTGAACCGGGTCACGGCCGGGACGCGCATCGCAATCCCGTACGGGGTCTGCTCAGGTGTCTCCCGGTACTGCTCGACGCGGAACTCGGCCTGACCCAGGCTGCGGCCGTAGGTGTTTCGGCTTCGGTGCAGCGCTGTGGTGATGAAGGGTGCGCCGCCGATGCAGTGGTGACTCAGCAGCACCTGGTCATCGGGTCCGAGATTGATGATCTGGTAGACGAAGAGATCCAGCGGCGCCTTCAGCGCCGGAGGCAACGGCCTGGAGCGCACCTGGTACGGACTCGGGCAGGCCCCGTACTCGAATGCGCACAGCCCGGCGACCGCACTCGTATCGGCCGCCGTCGATAACGTTCCGCGGTACTCGGTCAGCAGGCTCAGATGCTTGTAGACCGGATTTCGGACGAACCAGGTGACCTTGTCGGTGTTCCTCAGCCGCAGATCCGCGTCGACGCCGCCGAACCGTCCGGTCAGGCGGTAGTCCGGATAGCGGCCGGAGATGGTCAGCGCGTCGCCGAACCGGATCACTGATCCGTCAGGTTCGGAGATGAAGTCACGCCGGGTGGAGTAGTTGCCGAAATGTGCCGGATACGAGGCCGCGGTGCCGACGACCACCGAGGCGTTGCGCCTGGGCCCATCGGCCAGCGCATAGTCGTTGTCGAAGGCCAGCGATCCGGTGGCGCCGATCAGCGACATGGCCGAGAAGAATCGGTGCGGCTCGGGCAGATCCGGGATCATCACCCCGTAGTGCGTCCATCCGAACCTCTTCGAGTCGACGTTCGGCACCATGATCGACGGCTCGGTGAACGGCCGGTGGGACGATTTCTCCGCGGTGTCGAGAACGCCCATCAGTGCGGTGAGGGTCCGGCGGATGCCCGATGCGGCTGCCGAATGCATGACGAGATCCTGTCAGAACGCCGCTGGAACCCGGCTGACGCCGCCGAGCACTCGACAGCGGTCGTAGCGTGGGGGGCGTGACTGCACCGAGCGCCCCGAGCGACCTGCCCAAGACTCTCGGCGAACTGCGCGCCTCCGGGCACCGCGAGCGCAGTGTCAAGGAGGAGATCCGGGAGAACCTGCTGACCGCCCTGTCTGGGGGCGAGGACGTATGGCCGGGCATCTTCGGCTTCGAGGACACCGTGCTGCCCCAGCTTGAGCGCGCACTGATCGCCGGACACGATTTCGTGCTGCTCGGCGAGCGGGGCCAGGGCAAGACCCGGCTGTTGCGGTCGCTGGTCAATCTGCTCGACGAGTGGACCCCGGTGATCGAGGGGGCCGAACTCGGCGAGCATCCGTACTCGCCGATCACCCCTGAGTCGATCCGGCTGGCAGCGGGGGCCGGCGACGACCTGCCCGTCGGCTGGCGGCACCGCAGCGAGCGCTACACCGAGAAGCTGGCGACGCCGGACACCAGCGTCGCCGATCTCGTCGGCGACATCGACCCCATCAAGGTGGCTGAGGGACGCACGCTGGGCGATCCGGAGACCATCGCCTACGGGCTGATTCCGCGCGCGCACCGCGGCATCGTCGCGGTCAACGAACTGCCCGACCTTGCCGAGCGCATCCAGGTCTCGATGCTCAACGTCATGGAGGAGCGCGACATCCAGGTGCGCGGCTACACGCTGCGGTTGCCACTGGACGTCCTGGTGGTGGCCAGCGCCAACCCGGAGGACTACACCAACCGAGGTCGCATCATCACCCCGCTCAAGGACCGCTTCGGCGCGGAGATCCGGACCCACTATCCCCGCGAACTCGACGCCGAGGTGGGGGTCATCAGCCAGGAGGCGCATCTGACAGCAGCGGTGCCGGCATACCTGTTGCAGATCGTCGCCCGCTTCGCCCGACTGCTGCGCGAATCCCATTCGGTGGACCAGCGTTCCGGCGTCTCGGCCCGGTTCGCCATCGCCGCCGCGGAGACGGTCGCCGCATCGGCTCGACACCGCGGCGCGGTGCTGGGCGAGGACGAACCGGTGGCCCGCGTGGTGGATCTGGGCACGGTCATCGACGTGCTGCGGGGCAAGCTGGAATTCGAGTCCGGCGAGGAAGGCCGCGAACTCGGGGTGCTCGAGCACCTGCTGCGGCGCGCCACCGCCGACACCGCGCAGAAAGCCTTGGGCGGCATCGACGTCGGCCCGCTGGTTCCTGCGGTCGAGAACTCGGCGGTGACCACCGGCGAGCAGGTGCCGGCCAAGGACGTGCTGGCCGCACTGCCGAACCTGCCGGTGATCGACAAGATCGCCGAGCGTCTCGGTGCCAAGAGCGAGGGTGAGCGTGCCGCCGCGGTGGAACTGGCGCTTGAGGCGCTCTACCTGGCCAAGAAGATCGACAAGAGCACCGACGACGGTGAAACGGTGTACGGGTAGCCATGGCGAAACGTCCCCGCGCGCACGACTCGCGCTACGCGGCCTATACCGGTGGGCCGGATCCGCTGGCTCCGCCGGTGGATCTGCGGGAGGCGTTGGAGCAGATCGGCCAGGACGTCATGGAAGGCGCCTCGCCGCGGCGGGCGATGCAGGAACTGCTCCGCCGCGGGTCGCCCACCATGAAGGGCGCCGACCGGCTGGCTGCCGAAGTCAACCGCCGGCGACGGGAACTGTTGGCGCGCAACAATCTTGACGGGACGCTGCAGGAGATCAAGAAACTGCTCGACGAGGCGGTGCTGGCCGAGCGTAAGGAACTGGCCCGGGCATTGGATGACGACGCCCGCTTCGCCGAGATGCAGATCGAGTCGCTGTCCCCGTCGCCGGCCAAAGCCGTGCAGGAACTCTCCGAGTATCAGTGGCGCAGCGACGAGGCGAAGCAGACATTCGACCAGATCAAGGACCTGCTCGGTCGGGAGATGCTCGACCAGCGTTTCGCCGGGATGAAACAGGCCTTGGAGAACGCGAGCGACGAAGACCGTCAGGCGGTCAACGAGATGCTCAACGATCTCAACGAACTGCTGGACAAACACGCCAAAGGACAGGACTCCCCCCAGGACTTCCAGGACTTCATGGCCAAACACGGCCGGCACTTTCCGGAGAATCCGCGCAACGTCGAAGAACTGCTGGACTCGCTGGCCAAACGCGCGGCGGCCGCTCAGCGCTTTCGCAACAGCCTGAGCCCCGAGCAGCGCGCCGAGTTGGATGCATTGGCACAGCAGGCTTTCGGCTCGCCGCAGTTGATGGAGGCGTTGGGCCGGCTGGACTCCCACCTGCGGGCGGCGCGGCCGGGGGAGGACTGGAACGGTTCGGCGAAGTTCTCCGGTGACAACCCGCTCGGCATGGGGCAGGGTGCTGCGGCCATGGCCGACATCGGTGAACTCGATCAGCTTGCCGAGCAGCTCTCTCAGAGCTATCCGGGCGCCAGCATGGACGATGTGGACCTCGACGCGCTGGCCCGTCAGCTCGGTGATCAGGCTGCCGTGGATGCCCGGACACTGGCCGAGTTGGAGCGGGCGCTGATGAATCAGGGCTTCCTCGACCGCGGCTCGGACGGCAAGTGGCGGCTCTCGCCGAAGGCGATGCGCCAGCTCGGGCGGGCGGCGCTTCGCGATGTGGCCCAGCAACTTTCCGGCCGGCACGGCGAACGCGAGACCCGGCGATCGGGGGCGGCCGGCGAGTTGACCGGCGCCACCCGGGCGTGGGAGTTCGGCGACACCGAACCCTGGAACGTCACCCGCACGGTGGTCAATGCGGTGCTTCGCACCGCGGCCACCAACGCCGTGCTCCGCCGCACCGGTGAACCCGGCGACGGCCCGATCCGGATCGCCGTCGACGACGTCGAGGTGTCCGAAACCGAGACCCGCACCCAGGCGGTGGTGGCGCTGCTGGTGGACACGTCGTTCTCCATGGTGATGGAGAACCGGTGGCTGCCCATGAAGCGGACCGCCCTGGCCCTCAGCCATCTGGTGAGCACCCGGTTCCGGTCGGATGCGTTGCAGATCATCGCGTTCGGGAGGCACGCCCGCACCGTCAGCGCCGCCGAGTTGACCGGACTGGAGGGCGTCTACGAGCAGGGCACCAACCTGCATCACGCGCTGGCCCTGGCGGCCCGCCACCTTCGCCGCCACCCCCATGCGCAGCCCGTGGTCCTGATCGTGACCGACGGCGAACCCACCGCCCACCTGGAGGACTTCGACGGCCGTGGCTCTCGGGTGTTCTTCGACTACCCGCCGCACCCGCGGACCATCGCCCACACCGTCCGCGGGCTGGACGAGGTCGCTCGACTGGGGGCGCAGATCACCATCTTCCGCCTCGGCGACGACCCGGGATTGGCCCGGTTCATCGACCAGGTGGCACGCCGCGTCGAAGGCCGGGTCGTGGTTCCCGACCTGGATGGACTGGGTGCGGCGGTGGTCGGTGACTATCTTCGATCCCGCCGCCGGCGCTGACCGCCGAAACGGTGCGGACGGCTGACGGATTGCCGCGAGCAAACCCAGTCCCAGCCCGTTGAGGACCCCCTGCGACCTGCGGTTTCCGGCTGCGGGGGCGCGCAGTGATGGTGTCCTAGCATCAAGGCCGCCAACGGGTCTGCCGCGTCTTCGCTCCGCACCCGCGATGGGCGGAGGGTGCCCCTTGCCATTGCTCATCGGTCGTTACCAAACGGTTATGACGTGGTCACCCGCCGGAAGTCGTCTGCCGTAGGTTTGCTGACGGCTAATGATGTTTCGGGGGAGTCCACCCGTTCGCTCACGGCTGATTTCCGTCGCTGGCAAACATTTAGGTGGGGACCCGGGCCTTAAAGGAACATGAGAATTGCCCTAACCAGCGCTGATGGACTCTGGCAAACAACCGGAAGTCGCGGAGAAGTGCCCGTTCGCTCATCAACCAGCGGAATCGGCCGAACTGGACACCCGTCAATTTCTGGTTCGCGATTTGCCGCATGGCAAACTTGGCCCTACTATGAACACGGCCATCTGAGGATGGAACTCAGCAAAGCGTGAGTCCGCTAAGAAGGCGGGCCGAACCGAAGGAACGATCATGGCGACTCGTACCAAACCCCTAGTCACGGCGGCCACGCTGGCCAGCGCCGCTGCCATCGCAGTCGCCGGCACGGCGATCGCCCCCTCGCTCAACCTGCCCACCCCGCACGCACTCAGCGCGGCAAAGGTGCAACTGACCACCCTCGCCGACGTGATGTCCGTCCCGGCGGTTGCGTGGACCGACCTGCTCTTCGGCAACACCTCATGGGGCGGCGTGCTGACCCCGGACAACTACGGCCCGGAGTGGGCCAAGCCGCAGGACGAGTTCCTGCAGTACGGGTACGTGAACCCCTGGGCGACCTATTGCAACGGCAACTGCGACGTGTCGGGAATCTCCGGTGCCGGGTACCTCTTCTTCGACGCCCTCGTGAACGGCGACGACAAGGGCTACAACAACTCCGACCAGTGGAAGACCGGATTCGTCAACTACCTGTGGGAGCCGAACTCCGCCTTCGTCATCGGTGGCGGCAACTCGCCCTACCTCCAGTACGTCACCGAAGGCTTCAGTGCCGCGACGTGGTACGTCCTGCAGGGGACCATCGGCCAGGCCGTCCCGGAGCTGACGGTTCCCCTGGCCGCGCTGTTCTGGGGTCCGCAGAACGTTTCGGTCGCCTACAACGCCATCCTCTTGGGCGTCGCCGGGCTGGTCAGCCAGGTCCCGGCGGTCGGTCCCTTCGTCGGCAACAGCATCCTGGCCTACCTTGGTGACCTCCTGATCCAGGGCACCACCGACTACTACCAGTACGGCCTCTCGGGTGCGCTGAACTACTGGGTCGACATCGCCACCGGCGCGGTGCCGTTCCCGACGTCGGCGGCGGCGACGCGTGCTGCGGCGGCCACCCTGGCTGCGGCAGCAGCGCCGGCGGCTCCCGCCGTCGCGGCCACCACTCTGACGGCGTCGGAGACTCCGGCGGTGTCCGATGACGTCGAGCCGGCCGCAGACGCCTCCGAGAGCACTCCGGTAGCCGATGCCAAGGCTCCGGCCGAGGAGACTGAGGCTGCGGCGTCGGAGAACAAGGCCGACGACACCGCAGCAGTGGAGGCCACGGAGAGCACCCCGGCGGTCGAGGCTCCGGAGAGCACCCCGGCGGTCGAGGCTCCGGAGAGCACCCCGGCGGTCGAGGCTCCGGAGAGCACCCCGGAGGCCGAGGCCCCCGAGGTCGAGGACAGCACCCCGGCCGTGTCCGAGACCAAGCCGATCGCAGAGCCCGAGGTCTCGGTGTCCGAGGTCAAGGACAGCACCCCGGCTGTCGACGCCCCGGCTCCGGCCAAGGCGCCGACCGTGAAGCACCCGGTCCGCGACGCGGTCGAGAAGGTCTCCAAGCAGATCAACTCCGCGATCAGCAACGCCAAGGCGTCGGCTAAGGAAGCCAAGGCTGGTAAGGCCGCCAAGGCTGATAAGGCCGACAGCGCCAGCTAGTCAAGCCCCCTACACATCGGCCCCCTCCGCGAGGAGGGGGCCGATGCGTATGTAGTGGGTCCCTCAATCGGAACTCGCGGTGCGCTTCCGGCGCTTGATGCCGACGCCGCCCAGCAATGAGAAGCCCTTGATGGAAACCTTCGGGGCGCCGGGGGTTCCGGTGCCCTCCACGGCTTTGTCGAAGCCGCCCATGACCCCGCGGCCCTTGATGTCGACGTTGACCTCCGGTGGAAGCAGGATCGTCTGCCCGCCGAAGATCGAATACGCGTGGATCTCCACGTCGGCCGAGGTGAAGTCGGCATAGCGCAGGTCGACCACGCCACCGCCGAAAAGAGTGAAGGTCGTCATCCGGCTCGGCACGTACCAGCGGCCGCTACGGTCGAAGCCGCTGAGGATGGCCAGCAGCATGGTCGACGGGGCGGGGCGGATCTTGCCGCGGCGGAATTCGATCGCCTCGGGCAGGTCGTAGGTCAGTCGCTCGAGCTGGTCGTAGGTGGACGCCGAGTAGGTCTTGGCCAGTCTGCCTTCGTACTGGTCCAGGGTCAGCCGCCCGTTCGAGGCGGCCTCGGAGAGCAACTGGGCAACCTGAATCCGGTCGTCGTCGGAGGCCCCGATCGAGGAATCGCGGGCGGGCAGGTTGCTCATGCTCATCGTCTTCTGAGACTACGACCCCTCAACGCCGGCGCGAAAGCCGGTTCACCGAACCGTCATCGCCGTGTTCCGCCCCAACAGCAGATCGTCGCGCTGCTGGAGACGCTGATCGATCGCGACCGCACCGCATCGTTACCGCGGCGCCCACCGCGGCGGCCGCTTCTCCAGGAACGACAGCATGCCCTCGCGGGCCTCCTCGGAAACGAACAGCCGCGCGGAGTCCTCGGCCAGACGTTCCGCGTCGCGATCGAAGCCGGCAAGGACCGAGGCCGTGGTCAGCGCCTTGGAAGCCGCCAAGCCTTGCGGCGATGCCTTGGCCAGGTCAGCGGTGACGGCGTCGACGGCGAAGCTCACGTCGTCGGCGGTGATCGTCACCAGCCCGATCTCGGCGGCCTTTCGGGCGTTGAAGGTCTCACCGGTCAGGTAGTACCGGGCAGCCGCCCGCGGCGCCAATTTCGGCAGCAAGGTCAGCGAGATGATGGCCGGCGCGACTCCGATCCGCACCTCGGTCAGCGCGAACGTGCTGCGCGGGCCGGCGACCACGATGTCGCACGCCCCGACCAGTCCCATGCCACCGGCCCGAACATGTCCGTCCACGGCGGCGATCACCGGCCTCGGGCACTCCACGATCGACCGCAGCAGTGCGGCCAACTCGTGCGCGCGTCCCGCGGCGGCCTCCTGTGGGTCGCCGCCGGTCGCTTCGGACAAATCCGCTCCGGCGCAGAAGGTGCCGCCGGTGTGTCCGAGTACCACGGCCCGCACATCGGCATCCGCGGAGGCTTGGCTCAACCCCTCGCGGAGTTGGCGGACCAGGGTCGACGACAGCGCATTGCGGTTGTGCGGTGAATCCAGCGTGATGCGGGCGACGTGACCGTCGGCCTGGTATGAGACGAGCGGGTCGGCCATGGGGATCAGTACGACCTCGGCAGACCGAGGGAGGTTTGCGCGATGAAGTTGAGGATCATCTCCCGGCTCACCGGCGCGATGCGGGACAGTCGGGCGCCCACCAGCATGGCGGCCACGCCGTACTCCTGCGAGAGGCCGTTGCCGCCCATGGACTGCACTGCCTGGTCGACCGCCCGGGTCGACGCCTCGCCGCTGGCGTACTTGGCCATGTTCGCCGCCTCGGCGGCACCCATGTCGTCGCCGGCGTCGTAGAGGGTGGCGGCCTTCTGCATCATCAGCCTCGCCAGCTCAAGCTCGATGTGGTTCTGCGCCAACGGATGTGCGATGCCCTGGTGCGCGCCGATCGGCGTCTTCCACACCTGCCGGGTCTTGACGTAGTCGCATGCCTTGTTCAGCGCCAACCGACCCATGCCGACCGCGCTGGCCGCGCCCATGATCCGCTCCGGGTTCAGCCCGGCGAAGAGTTGTGCGATCGCGGCGTCCTCGGCGCCGACGAGTGCATCGGACGGCAGGCGCACCTCGTCGATGAACACCTGGAACTGGCTCTCCGGCATGGTCAGTTCCATCGGGATCTTGGTGAAGCTGAGTCCCGGTGCGTCGGTGGGGACGATGAACAACGCCGGGCGCAGAGATTCGGACTTGGCCACCCCTTCGGTAAAGGTGCGGCTCACCACAAGCACGTACTCGGCCTGGTCGAGTCCGGAGATCCACACCTTCTGGCCGGACAGGATCCAGTCGTCGCCGTCGCGGCGGGCGGTGGTGGTGATCCGGTGCGAGTTCGACCCGGCGTCCGGTTCGGTGATGGCGAACGCCATGGTTATCGAGCCGTCGGCGATGCCGGGCACCCAGCGCCTCTTCTGCTCATCGGTGCCGAACCTGGCGATGATGGTGCCGTTGATCGCGGGGGAGACCACCATCATCAGCAGCGGACACCCGCCGGCCGACAGCTCCTCCATCACCAGCGCCAGCTCGTACATCCCGGCTCCGCCGCCCCCGAGTTCCTCGGGCAGGTTGACCCCGATAAAGCCGAGTTGACCTGCCTCGCGCCACAATTCATCGGTGTGGCCACCGGCGCGGGCCCGCTCGAGGTAGTACTCCGGACCATAGTTGGCTGCCAGCGCGGCGACGGACTTGCGCAGGGCCTGGCGCTCTTCGCTCTCGATGAAGCTGGTGTCGATACTCATGGTTGTTCTCCCTCGTGATTGTCGGCCTCGACCCGGGCCAGGACGGCGCCGACTTCGACCTGCTGTCCTATCGAGACGTCGAGTTGGGTGATGACGCCGTCCGCCGGCGCGGCGATGGTGTGCTCCATTTTCATGGCCTCCAACCAGATCAGCGGTTGACCGGCGGTCACCTGCTCGCCCAGCGCTGCGCCCAGCCGGATCACCGATCCCGGCATCGGCGCCAGGAGCGAGCCCGTCGCCACGACCGAGGCCGGATCGGGGAAGCGCGGCACAGCGGTGAATGCGACCGGGCCGCGGGGGGAGTCGACGTCGACCTCGTCGCCGTATCGGGAGACCGCGAAGGCGATGTCGACGCCGCCGTCGGACAGCACGACCCGCCCAGGGGTCGCCGACACCAGCGTGATGCCCGGGTCGTCGGGAAGGTGCAGTCCGGTGCGGGTGAATCGGTAGGAGATCACGTGCTCGTTTCCGTCGGCATCGCGAAAAGCCTTGTGCTGGTCGCCGGAAATGACGTTGCGCCACCCGCTGGGCAGCTTACCCAGGACTCCGGCGGTCACGCGGTTGTGCGCCGCGTCGGCGACGGCCGCCGCGACGGCCGAGACTCGTACCGCCCGCTCTCCGGCCAGCGGCGCGGCCAACGCCTCGAGGCCGTGGGTGTCGAAGAACGCGGTGTCGGTGGCGCCGGCGGCGAACGCCGGATGGCGCAGCACGTTGACCAGGAGGTCGCGGTTGGTGGCCACACCGTGCAGCCTGGTTCGGGCCAGTGCGTCGGCGAGAACCTGAGCGGCGCGGGCCCGCGTCGGCGCATACGAGATCACCTTGGCCAGCATCGGGTCATAGTGAATCGAGACCACCGATCCGTCGACGATGCCCGAGTCCACCCGGATTGCCCCAGAAGAATCAACACAGCGGTGGGTCAGCCCGAACTGCGTCGTCGTTCCGGGCACCTCGAAGCGGTGGACGATGCCCGCCTGAGGTTGCCAGCCCTTCGCCGGATCCTCGGCGTAGAGCCGGGCCTCGATGGAATGGCCGGTGGCGCTGGGGGGGTCGCCGGGCAGCCGTTCGCCGTCGGCCACCGCGAGTTGCAACTCCACCAGATCCAGGCGGGTGGTCAGCTCGGTCACCGGGTGCTCGACCTGCAGGCGGGTGTTCATCTCCAGGAAGTAGAACTCGCCGTTCGCGTCGGCCAGAAACTCCACGGTGCCCGCGCCGGTGTAGCCGATGGCGCCCGCCGCGAGGCGGGCGGCGTCGAACAGTCGTTCCCGCATCCCCGGGGTGCGTTCGACGAGCGGGGAGGGCGCCTCCTCGATGACCTTCTGATGGCGGCGCTGGATCGAACACTCCCGTTCCCCCACCGCCCACACGGTGCCGTGCGCATCCGCCATCACCTGGACCTCCACGTGGTGGCCCCGGGGCAGATAGCGCTCGCAGAAAACGGTCCCGTCGCCGAACGCCGACTCCGCCTCCCGGCGAGCCGCGTGCACCTGCGCCGGCAGGTCGGCGACGGCGTCCACCACCCGCATTCCGCGCCCACCGCCGCCGGCTGACGCCTTCACCAGCACGGGCAGTTCATCGGGCCGGACCGTCTCGGGATCGAGTTGCGCCAGGATCGGTACCCCGGCCGCCGCCATCATCTTCTTGGCCTCGATCTTCGATCCCATCGCGGTGACCGCCGCGGCAGGCGGCCCGATCCAGACGAGTCCGGCATCAGTGACCGCCATCGCGAAACCGGCGTTCTCGGAGAGGAATCCATAGCCCGGATGCACGGCGTCGGCGTCGGCGGCACGAGCGGCCGCGATGAGTTCGCCGGGATCCAGATAGCTATCGATGCGGACGGCGGCATCGGCCTCGGCGACATGCGGGGCGCCCGCGTCCGGATCGGTGTATACGGCGACGCATTCAATGCCGAGCCGACGGCAGGTGGCAAAGACGCGGCGGGCGATCTCGCCCCGGTTGGCAACAAGGACTCGGGTGATCACTTCTGACCTCTGATCTTCGCGCAACCGCTCATCGGGCGCCTCACATCCGGAAGACGCCGAACTTCGACGTCCCCTCGATCGGGCCATTGGCGATGGCGGACAGGCACATTCCCAACACCGTGCGGGTGTCGCGGGGATCGATCACCCCGTCGTCGTAGAGCCGGCCGGATAGGAACATCGGCAGCGACTCCGCCTCGATCTGGGCCTCGACCGCCGCCCGCAGAGAGGCGTCGGCGGATTCGTCCACGTCCTGCCCGCGGGCCTGCGCAGCGGCCCGGTTGACGATGGAAAGCACACCGGCCAGTTGCGCGCCGCCCATCACGGCGGACTTCGCACTGGGCCAGGCGAACAGGAAACGGGGGTCGTAGGCCCGGCCGCACATGCCGTAATGGCCCGCCCCGTAGGAGGCACCGATCAGCAGCGAGATGTGCGGGACCGTCGAGTTGGAGACCGCGTTGATCATCATCGCGCCGTGCTTGATCATGCCGCCTTCCTCGTAGGCCTTGCCGACCATGTAGCCGGTCGTGTTGTGCAGGAACAACAGCGGGGTATCGGACTGGTTGGCCAACTGGATGAACTGGGTTGCCTTCTGGGACTCCTCGCTGAACAGGACACCGCGGGCGTTGGCCAGGATGCCCACCGGATAGCCGTGCACCCGCGCCCAGCCGGTGGCCAGTGACCCCCCGTAGAGCGGCTTGAATTCGTCGAACTCCGAGCCGTCGACCACCCGCGCGATCACCTCGCGCGGATCGAACGGGATGCGCAGGTCGGCCGGGACGATCCCGAGGAGTTCATCCGGGTCGGCCACGGGTTCGGTGACCGGCCCGGGCGCCGGGCCCTGCTTGACCCGGTTCAGTCGCGCCACGATGCGCCGGCCGATCCGGATGGCATCGCGCTCGTCGGTGGCGAAATAATCCGCCAGACCGGAAGTGCGGGCGTGCATTTCGGCGCCGCCGAGCGACTCGTCGTCGGACTCCTCGCCGGTGGCCATCTTCACCAGCGGAGGCCCGGCCAGGAAGACCTTGGAACGCTCCTTGATCATCACGACGTAATCGCTCATGCCCGGGATGTACGCGCCCCCGGCCGTGGAATTGCCGAATACCAGCGCGATGGTGGGAATGCCGGCGGCTGACATCCGCGTCAGGTCGCGGAACATCTGCCCACCCGGGATGAAGATCTCCTTCTGAGTGGGCAGATCGGCGCCGCCGGACTCCACCAGCGAGATCATCGGCAACCGGTTCTCGTAGGCGATCTGGTTGGCGCGCAGGACCTTTTTCAGTGTCCAGGGATTCGAGGTTCCGCCTTTGACCGTCGGGTCGTGGGCGACCACCATGCACTCGGTGCCCTCCACCACGCCGATCCCGGTGACCAGGCTGGCCCCCACCTGGAACTGGCTTCCATAGGCGGCAAGCGGGCACAACTCCAGGAACGGCGAGTCGGGGTCGAGGAGCAACTCGATCCGCTCGCGGGCGGTCATCTTGCCCCGGCCGTGATGGCGCTCAACATATTTGGCGCCCCCGCCGCCCAGCGCCTTGGCCAGTTCGGCGTCCAGTTCGGCGAGTTTGGCGGTCATCGCCGCAGCGGCCTCGGTGTAGGCCGGGGAGCGCCGGTCGATAGCGGTGCGCAGGCCGCTCACGCCTGATAACCCAGGGTCTTCGCGGCCAGGCCGGTCATGATCTCGGTGGTGCCGCCGCCGATCCCGAGGATCCGCATGTCGCGGTACTGACGTTCGATTTCGGACTCGGCCATGTAGCCCATGCCGCCGAACAGTTGCACCGCCTGATTGGCCACCCACTCGCCGGCCTCGACCGCGGTGTTCTTGGCGAAGCACACCGGGGCGATCAGGTTCTGGTCACCGGCGAGCTGGCGTTCCACCACGTGGCGCGAATAGACCCGTGCGACGTCGATCCGCCGCGCCATCTCCGCCAGCGTGTTCTGCACGGCCTGCCGGGAGATCAGCGGGCGGCCGAAGGTCTCGCGGTCCCGGCACCACTGCACGGTGATGTCCAGGCAACGCTGAGCGCTCGAATACGCTTGAACCGCAAGGCCGATGCGCTCGGACACGAAGGCCTGGGCGATCTGAAGGAAGCCACTGTTCTCCACTCCGACCAGGTTCTCCACCGGCACCCGGACGTCGCTGAACGACAACTCGGCGGTATCCGACGAACGCCACCCCATCTTGTCCAGCTTGCGGCTGACCTCGAATCCCGGTGTGCCCTTTTCGATGACCAGCAGCGACACCCCCGCCGCGCCCGGGCCCCCGGTGCGGACGGCGGCCACCACATAGTCGCCGCGCACCGCGGAGGTGATGTAGGTCTTCGAGCCGCTGACGATGTAGGAGGCCCCGTCGCGGACTGCCGTCGTCCGCAGATGTCCGACGTCGGAGCCGCCGCCGGGCTCGGTGATCGCCAGCGAACCGATCAGCTCACCGCGCAGGGTCGGCTTGACGAACGTCTCGATCAGTCGGGTGTCGCCGGAGGCGATCATGTGCGGCACCGCAATGCCCACGGTGAACAGCGAGGCGAAGACTCCGCCCGGCGTGCCGGCCTCGTGCAATTCCTCACAGATGATCGCGGTGTCCGCCGCATCGCCGCCATCGCCGCCGACATGTTCGTCAAAGCCCACACCGAGCAGACCGGCCTGGGCGGTGCGCCGGCTCAGGTCCCGCGGCAACTCGCCGGACCGCTCCCATTCGTCGACGTGCGGAAGGATCTCGCGCTCGGCGAAGGCGCGCACCGTCTTTCGGAGATCCTGGCGTTCCGGAGTGGTCCAGATGCTCATCCCAGGGTCCCTTCGACGATCTGTACGGGTATGTCGACGTGGCGGCTTCGCAGCCACTCGCCCAGGCCCTTGGCCTGCGGATCGAACCGGGCCTGGTAGGCCACGCCCTGTCCGAGGATGCCGTCGATGACGAAGTTCAGCGCCCGGATGCTCGGCAGCAGATGGCGGGTGATCGGGAGATCCGCGGCCTCCGGGAGCAGCTCGCGCACCTTCTCCACCGTGAGGGTGTTGGCCAGCCAGCGCCACTGCGCGTCGGTGCCCACCCACACCCCGATGTTGGCGCCGCCGCCCTTGTCGCCGCTGCGGGCGCCGGCCACCGTGCCCAGCGGTATCCGATTGGTGGGCCCGGGTGGCAGCGGCTCGGGCAGCTCGGGCTGCTCGGCCGGCGCCAATTCCAGTGTCTCGGCGGCCGGCGGGATCGGTGTGACGGTGCCGTCGGCGCGCACGGCGATGTGCTCGACCTCGCTCGCGGGGACGAAGCCGGCGGTGAACACGCCGTACACCGCGGCGTCCGACGGCGGCGCGGTGGTGTGGAATCCGGGGTAGCTCGCCAGTGCGAGTTCGACCGCGGCAGAGGAGAACCGACGCCCCACCTTGTCGGCGCTGGGGTCGCGGACGGTGCAGCTGAGCAGGGCGCTGGCGGTCTGCTCGGTGTCGGCATCGGCGCGGTCGGTGCGGGCCAGGGTCCACTGGACCTCTGCGGGCGGGTCGGTCAGCGCCGCGTCGAGCTGGCGCTTGATCAGTGCCGCCTTGGCGTCGATGTTCAGCCCGGTGAGCACGAAGGTCGCCGCGTTGCGAAATCCGCCGATGCTGTTGAGCGAGACCTTCAGCGAAGGCGGGGGAGGCTCGCCGCGCACGCGTGAGATCAGGACGCGATCGGCGCCGTCGTCGCTCAACGTGACGCTGTCGAACCGGGCGGTGGCGTCCGGATTGGCATAGCGGGACCCGGTGATCTCGTAGAGCAGTTGTGCGGTGACCGTCCCGACGTTCACCCGGCCGCCGGTGCCCGGATGTTTGGTGATCACCGACGAGCCGTCGGCGAACACCTCGGCCAGCGGGAAACCGGGGTAGTCGAGATCGGGGATCTCGGTGAAGAAGGCGTAGTTGCCGCCGGTGGCCTGGGCGCCGCACTCGATGACGTGACCGGCAACCACGGCTCCGGCGATCCGGTCGTAGTCGTCGCGGGCCCAGCCGAAGTGGGCGGCCGCCGGCCCGACCACCACCGAGGCGTCGGTGACGCGACCGGTGACCACGACGTCGGCGCCGGAGTTCAGGCACTCGACGATTCCCCATGCCCCCAGGTAGGCGTTGGCGGTCAGCGGGGTGCCCAGTCCGAGGTCAGCGGAGCGGCCGAGCAGATCGTCGCCCTCGACGTGGGCCACCGTCACCGGAACGCCCAGTTTCTCGGCCAGCGCCCGCACCGCGACGGCCAGACCGGCCGGGTTGAGGCCGCCGGCGTTGGCGACGATGCGCACCCCGCGGTCATGGGCGAGGCCCAGGCACTGCTCGAGTTGGGTCAGGAAGGTCTTGGCGTAGCCACGCTCGGGGTACTTCATCCGGTCCCGGCCCAGGATCAGCATGGTCAGTTCAGCCAGGTAGTCGCCGGTGAGAAAGTCGAGCTCACCGCCGGTGAGCATCTCGTGCATGGCGGAGATCCGGTCGCCGTAGAAGCCCGAACAGTTCCCGATCCGAACACTCCCGGCGCCAGCAGTCATGGGTGCGTCCTCCCTCCCCAACTCCCGCGTGCCGAGAAACGGCCAACCAACCGGTAGGTTAACCGCTGGCGCGGGGGCGGTGTCAACGACGCGGCCCGCTTTGGAGAAGGGCCCGCATGGCGGCTATCCTCAGAAGCAACTCGGCTGCGTCGGTTGTGTGCGCGCCAGCACCTCACAAGGAGATTCTTCGTCATGGCTGTGCCCAAGCGCCGGATGTCGCGCTCGAACACCCGCAGTCGGCGTGCGCAGTGGAAGGCGACCGAGCCCGGCCTGGTCACCGTTTCCGTTGCCGGCCGCCAGCACAAGGTGCCCCGCAGGCTGCTCAAAGCTGCTCGCCTCGGCCTGATCGACCTCGACAAGCGCTGATTTTCGGGTGAGCTTGCGCTAGCGCCTGCCGGCGCGGCGCGTCTCTCAGACGAAATTCAGTCGATTGGTTGACACTAGCCACGTGCGAATTCTTGTGGTCGATGACGACCGTGCGGTGCGTGAGTCGCTGAGGCGTTCTCTATCCTTCAACGGTTACACCGTTGACCTCGCCGAAGACGGCATCGAGGCCTTGGAGGCGATCACCAACGAGCGGCCCGACGCGGTGGTGCTCGACGTCATGATGCCGCGGATGGACGGCCTCGAGGTCTGCCGGCAGTTGCGCAGCACCGGCGACGACCTCCCGATCCTGGTGCTGACCGCCCGCGACTCGGTGTCCGAGCGGGTGGCCGGTCTGGATGCCGGGGCTGACGACTATCTGCCCAAGCCGTTCGCTCTGGAGGAACTGCTGGCCAGGCTGCGCGCCCTGCTGCGCCGCACCGGCCCGGAAGAGTCCGCAGAGGCGGCGATCATGACCTTCGCCGACCTCACCCTGGATCCGTCGACGCGTGAGGTGCACCGCGGCAACCGTGCGATCAGCCTGACCCGTACCGAGTTCGCCCTGCTGGAGATGCTCATCGCCAATCCGCGCCGGGTGCTCACCCGCAGCCGCATCCTTGAGGAGGTGTGGGGTTTCGACTTCCCCACCTCGGGCAATGCACTCGAGGTGTACGTCGGCTATCTGCGTCGCAAGACCGAAGCAGAAGGAGAACCGCGGTTGATCCACACCGTGCGCGGGGTGGGTTACGTGCTGCGTGAGACTCCACCCTGATGGCGGAACCGAAGCGCTGATGTTGGGTAGGAAGCGGCGGGCGGCCGCCGGTGACGGCACGGCGAGAGCCACCAACACATCGTTGTCGCTGCGATGGCGGGTGATGTTGCTGGCCATGTCCATGGTGGCGATGGTCGTTGTGTTGATGGCCGTCGCGGTGTACGCGGTGGTGTCGGCCGCGCTCTACACCGACATCGACAACCAGTTGCAGAGCCGCGCCCAGCTGCTGATCGCCAGCGGCTCGTTGGCCGCCGATCCGGCCAAGGCCATCGAGGGCACCGCCTACTCCGACGTCAACGCGATGCTGGTCAACCCCGGCCGTTCCATCTACACCGCCAACCAGCAGGGGCAGACGCTGCCGGTGGGCCAGCCGGAGAAGGCCGTCATCCGCGGTGAGCTGTTCATGTCTCGGCGCACCGTGGGTAACCAGCGCGTCCTGGCGGTGCATCTGCCCAATGGCAGTTCGCTGCTGATCTCCAAGAGCCTGCAGCCGACCAATGCGGTCATGAACAGGCTGAAATGGGTGCTGCTGGCAGTCGGCGGAATCGGGGTGGTCATCGCGGCCGTTGCCGGTGGCATGGTCGCGCGCACGGGCTTGCGGCCGGTGGGTCAGTTGACCGAGGCCGCCGAGCGGGTGGCCCGCACCGACGACCTGCGCCCCATCCCGGTGTTCGGCAGTGACGAACTCGCCCGCCTGACCGAGGCCTTCAATGCCATGTTGCGTGCGCTGGCTGAGTCCAGGGACCGGCAGGCGCGGCTGGTCGCCGACGCCGGCCACGAGCTCAAGACGCCGTTGACCTCGCTGCGCACCAACGTCGAGTTGCTGATGGCGTCGAGTGCGCCTGGGGCTCCGCCGATTCCGGAGAGCGAACTGGCTGAACTGCGTGCCGACGTGATCGGCCAGGTCGAAGAGCTCTCGACCCTGGTGGGTGATCTTGTCGACCTCACCCGTGAGGACAACGCCGGCGGCGAGGTGCTCGAAGACGTCGAGATGACCGAAGTCATCGACCGCAGCCTTGAGCGAGTTCGGCGGCGCCGCAACGACATTGAATTCTATGTCGACGCCGTCGGCTGGCAGGTCCATGGCGATTCGGCGGGCTTGTCCCGGGCAGTGCTCAACCTGCTCGACAACGCCGCGAAGTGGAGTCCGCCCGGCGGGATCGTGGGCTTGCGGCTGCGTCAGGTGGATGCGGCACACGCCGAACTGGTGGTGTCCGACGAAGGCCCCGGCATCGCGCCCGAGGAACGCGGATTGGTCTTCGAACGGTTCTACCGTTCGACGTCGGCCCGGGCGCTGCCCGGTTCGGGACTCGGCCTGGCGATCGTGAAACAGGTTGTCGTCAAACACGGTGGCATGATCCGTATCGGTGAGACGGTGCCTGACGGGCAGCCGCCTGGAACCACCTTCTATGTCCTTCTTCCCGGAACTCCGACCGGGCTGACGTACCAGGTGCCCTCTGCCTACAGCGAAATCACAGCAGTAAAAGACGATGTCGAGGCCCCGACGGGGAACGCATCAGCCGTACCGAGTGTTATCTCAGTCGATTCTCAGTAGTTCGCGGCAAGCTGGCATCAACCACAACGACGTAATTTCCTCGTCGCTACAGAAAGAGCAACACAGCGATCATGACAGACGACCCGCGGTACTCGCCGCCGCAGCAGTCCGGCCAGGGTGTGCCGAATAAGCAAGCGGCACCGGGCTATTCCCAGGCCGGCTATCAGCAGCAGCAGCAGCAGTACGACTGGCGTTACGCAGGTGCCCAGCAGCCCTACGACCCCTACCGCGCCGCCCGATCCGGCAACACCGCGGTGCTGCCACCGGTCGGTGGCAAGCCGCGTCGGAAGCGCTCTCGCTCAATAGGTTTGGTCGCAGGCGCTCTGACGATCGCCGCGTTGTCGGCAGGTGTGGGCGGTGTCGTGGCGACGATGGTGCGCCCGGCGGACCAATCGGTCGTCGCGGGCACCAGGCCCGCCACCGCGGCGACGCCGGACCGTCCCGCCGCTGTTCCGACGGCCAACGCCCCGATCGGTTCGGTCGAGCAGGTCGCCGCGAAAGTGGTCCCCAGCGTGGTGAAGCTCGAGACCAAGATGGGCCGGGCGTCCGAAGAGGGTTCCGGCATCGTGTTGTCCGCAGATGGACTGATCCTGACCAACAACCACGTGGTCTCGGCCGTTCTGGGCGGACCTTCCGGGCCGAAGCCGCCGCAGGGCCTTCCCGGGGCGGGGCCGGTTCCGACCAAGCCGGGTGCGCCGTCGGCGGACCCCGCACCCGCCGGAGCCAAGACGCTGGTGACCTTCGCCGATGGCCGCACCGCCCCGTTCACCGTCGTCGGCACCGACCCGGCCACTGACATCGCGGTGGTCCGCGCCGAGGGTGTTTCCGGTCTGACCCCGATCACCCTCGGGTCGTCGTCGAGCCTGCGTGTCGGACAGGACGTGGTGGCCATCGGTTCTCCGCTCGGACTGGAGGGCACCGTGACCACCGGAATCGTCAGTGCGCTGAACCGCCCGGTTGCGGCCGGCGGCGATGCCACCAACCAGAACACCGTGCTCGACGCCATCCAGACCGACGCGGCGATCAACCCGGGCAACTCCGGCGGCGCGCTGGTGAACATGAATGGCGAACTGGTCGGCGTCAACTCCGCGATCGCCACACTCGGCGGTGACTCGCCGGAGGCCCAAAGCGGCTCGATCGGGTTGGGTTTCGCCATTCCCGTCGATCAGGCCAAGCGCATCGCCGACGAATTGATCGCCAACGGCTCGGCGACCCACGCCTCGCTGGGTGTGCAGGTCAGCAATGACGTGACCACCCACGGCGCCAAGATCGTCGAGGTGGTCAAGGGCGGCGCCGCAGCGAACGCGGGCCTGCCCGGCGGAGTGGTGGTCACCAAGGTCGACGACCGGGTCATCGGCAGTGCCAACGCGCTGGTCGCGGCGGTCCGGTCCCGGGCGCCCGGCGACAAACTGACGCTGACCTACATCGATACGACCGGTAACAACCAGACCGTGCAGGTCACCTTGGGCAAGGCCGACCAGTGATCCGCGTGGTTCATGATCGCCCGGTGACCGTGGTCCCAGAGTCCCCACGGGCCTCGTCCGGCGGATATACGGTGACACCCATGGAACAGCCAGAGGGAGCAGCCGGGCGGGCGCTGGTGGTCGTGGTCGATGATCGGCAGGCCCGCGGGGTCGCCGACGACCACAGCGGCGCCCTGGTCACCGAACTTCTCACAGAAGCGGGCTTTGTCGTCGACGGCGTCGTGGTGGTCGCCGCCGACGAGGTGGAGATCCGCAATGCGCTGAACACCGCGGTGATCGGTGGGGTGGACCTGGTGGTTTCTGTCGGCGGGACCGGGGTGACACCGCGCGACGTCACTCCGGAGGCGACCATCGGCGTTCTCGACCGGGAGGTGCCCGGCATCGCCGAGGCGCTTCGGACCTCCGGTCTGGCGGCCGGGAGCACCGACGCCGGCCTGTCCCGTGGGCTGGCGGGCATCTCCGGCAGCACACTGGTGGTCAATATCGCGGGATCGCGATCGGCCGTCCGAGACGGCATGGCAACCTTGGGTCCGATGGCCGCTCATGTGATCGCCGAGCTTTCCAGCCTGGATATCTGAGCGGGCGAACATTGGGTAAACCCCATGTTTCCCGCCTGTGACATGCACGAATACCTGATCTGTGACCTTCGTCACAATTGCCTGGAGGGCGGTTGACCGCCCAGCCCCCGGACAGGGCCACAGTTAACTCAGTGTTCGGCGCGGAACTGCCCCAGGAGTCCTCCGACGAGCGTGACCCCGAAGGCACTGCCGATGCCGAAGGTCGTGATCGCTGGCTGCGGGATAACGTTCCGCCGCACCACGTTTGAGCATTCTTCGGTCATTTCTGACTGCTGTGCGACAGGCCCCTTCGCCCCCTGAAAGCCGGGGCCCGGATCGGCGGTGGCGGTCCGGCGGATTCCCGGGGACCGCCGCTCTCAGCTAAGCGCCCCGGAGCGGTACTGCGCGATCCTTTGCTCCGGTTCGCGTTGCCCGCACCGCAGTCGTACCGATATCTTCCTCCTGACATCGAAGATCCAGTTCTCGTGATCCAACCTAATATCGGGGACTACCCGCCGGCGGGCTTGAAGGCTCGCCGCCGAAACAAGCTAGGGAGACCATGAAGGTCATCAATCGTGTCCTGGTCGCGTTGGTTGCCGCGCTGATGGGACTGTTCGGGGCCCTGCCCGGGACGGCGCAGGCGGTGATGGACAACCAGATGAGCCTGGTCGACGGCGGTGGTCGCACGATGACCATTC
>CAISDL010000079.1 GCA_903884065.1 uncultured Actinomycetes bacterium
CCAGCCGAGTGGTGGGCTGACCGGTAAGCGCCGCGATCGTATCGAAATCTTTGTCGACATGCAGGACGTGCAGACCTGCGAGTTCGGCGCTAGCGGCGATGATGAGATCGGGTATCGAGGGGCCGCGGTGTTGGCCTCGGTCGGCCAGCAACATCTGAACCTCTAGGGCGCGGTCCTCGATCTTGGGAGTCAGATACTCGACCGGCATTGCCGCCAAGGGCGTTTCACGGAACTCCCGCCGTGCCGCCTCGCCGGACTGGGCTGAATAGCCGATCTCCAACCGTGTGACATTACTGATGCGAACCAGCCCGCGCTCGATGCGACCGCTCCACCGATCCGGATCCGTGCACACCGCGAGGCGCGCGAGCGCCGACTTGTCGATGATCCACGTCGGCTCACTCACCGCCAGGCCTCCCGCATAAGGTCCTCGTCGGCGAGGCCGGTCACGGCGGCTCCGAAACGCTGTAGATCCTCCCGGGACACAGGTACATGTGCGGTGCGCGCGTCCTGAGCGAGCCGGCGGCGGATGTACTCGACGCGTGACAGACCGAGCATCTCGGCGTGCGAATCGATTCCTGCTAACACATCGTCAGGAATGTTACGTATCAACACGTCGCTCATCTGGATGATGATATCAAACGATATCTTGCAGTTGCAACGCGTTGCACCCAGTCCCGAGCGGGAGTTCGAGCAGCGCGATCACTCCCCCGAGATCCACCCGGAAGTTGCGGTGCTCAACCCCCGCCCCGGCCGTCGACTCCGTCATTGGACAGAAGAGTCCCACGGCGGTCTGACACTCATGCGGTCATGCAGACCAGCCCGCGACGGTCAACCCGCTTCCCCGGTGACGCTCCCGCAGGAAAAGTCACCGAAAGCACCGGCGTTTCGCCATTGCTCGGAATGCGGAACCAGGCTGTGCAGCAGCCGCCGCCGTTATAGATATGTAGGTTCCGTAGCCGAACCAGATCCCCTGGCCGCTGCGACGGAGGTGACGCGCCCCACCTACACGGTGACTGCCGTAAACCGCGCGGCGCCCGGAACGGGCGTGCGACGGCTGGTCGAGAATTCTGTCGTGGTCAAGTCCACCACGTACGGCACAGGATCGCCGATCGTTCGGTAGCCGTACCGGCGGTCGGTGAGATTGCACACCGTCACCCAACTTGTGACCTCGTCAACCACCTCACCAGGCTTGAACTCCTCGCTGATGATGCCCGCCGGGATGTCGAAGCTGTTGATCACGTGCAGGCATGCTGATTCGGCAGACGCGGCATCGGCGGGCTCGTCGATGAGCAGTACCAGCGCGGCCGCACGTACGAACCGCGAGGGCGGGGTGTAATCGCCGGGCAATCCCCGCAGTCCGCCGCCCTGCCCCAGCGGGTGAAGGGTGCTCGCGCCCACCGTGGTGGTGGGATTGACCGCCGAGATGCCCACATAGTTGCGCAGGTTGGTGATGTGCCAGTCGAGGAACGGCCCGTTAGTGCCCACCCCAGTGGGGTTGTCGACGATGCTCACACCCTCGGGGCGGAATTCGATGGCCGCCGAGGCCGTGGCGTCGTGCAGCAGG